>CAJFNE010000105.1 GCA_904393855.1 uncultured Oscillibacter sp.
CTACCAGACCGTGGACCAGCCCACCTCCGCCCTGCTGTTCTTCCTGCGGGACGGACAGGTAGTGGGCATCCGGGCGGAGAGCACCGGGGACCTGGGGCTGGACGCCTACGCCCCCAACAACACCTCCCGCTTCCCCGTGGTGGACGGGGAGCCGGACTTCTCCCAGCGGCAGGAGCCGGAACGGGAGACGGTCAGCGACACCCAGCGGGTCTACATCGCCTGGAACCAGCTGGTGACCAACGACAATCTCTCCGCCGAGGAGCGCTACACATACCAGCATACCATTTTCAGCGGCCTTGCCTATCTGGACTGGCAGGAGCTGGGGCAGCTGGGCAGCACGGAGTATCCGGAGCAGACCATGGCGGCCCTGGTCTCCTGGCTGCGGGAGCAGGTCCCCTACACGGGGAGCGAGATTCTGTCCCTCCAGATGGGGGTCCAGTCCAATCTGGATGGCTGGCTCACGGACTCCTACGCCAGCCTTCTCTCCGCCGCCTTCTTCGGCGATCCCGTGACCTATGCCAGGAATCTGGCCACGGACAGCCTGGAGGACACCATGTACCAGGTCATCCGCCTCACCGCCTACGACGCGGAGCTCTACCCAGTGGAGCTGGAGACCGCCCTGGACACCCTGGACGCCGCCTTGGCGGACGGCACCTTCACGGAGGCCCAGCAGGGCTGGGCGGAGCTGCTGCGGCTGTACCTCACCACCCCCATCGACCAGCGCAGCAGCCTCCCCCGCTCCCCGGAAGAGCTGGAGGCATGAAAAAAGGAACGGCTGACGCCGTTCCTTTTTCTTGTTTTCTCAGCGCCGGCAGGCCCGGTTCAGCAGGCCGATCAGTTCCTCCTTGCCGGTGCCCTTCTCCGCGGAGAACGGCACCAGGGCGTCCCCCTCCCCCAGCTCCAGGGTCTCCCGGATCAGGGTCAGGGCCGGCTCGATCTGGCTCTTCTTCAGCTTATCCAGCTTGTTGGCCACCACGATCTCCGGGCAGCCGGTCTCCCGGAACCAGCGGTGCATGGTCCGGTCATTCTCCGTGGGCTTGTGGCGGCTGTCCACGATCAGCACTCCGGCGGTGATGAGCTTTCCCTCGTCCTGGAAGTAGCTCTCCATGAGCTTCGCCCACCGCTCCTTCTCCGCCTGGGGCACCTTGGCGTAGCCGTAGCCCGGCAGATCCACCAGGTAGGCCCCCTGGTCCACCAGGAAGTAGTTGATCTGGGTGGTCTTCCCCGGAGAGGCCCCCACGTAGGCCAGGTTCTTCCGGTTCACCAGCCGGTTGATCACGGAGGACTTCCCCACGTTGGACCGGCCCGCAAAGGCGAACTGGGGCAGGCCGTCCCGCAGGAAATCCGTCCTTTTTGCGGCGGAGCGCACAAACTCCACCTTGGTAAAATTCAATGGCATATCCGGCTCCTCACTGCCGCAGGGCGTCGCCGCCGCTCTCCCGGTCCCGGCCCATGGGGGCGAAAGCCGCCACATGGGCGGCCGTCTCCTCCCGGACAGCCTCGTTCTCCGGACAGAGGGCCGCCGCAAAGACCTCGTCCACCACGGACACCGGGATGAACCGCAGACCCGCCCGGACGGTCTGGTCGATCTCCTCCAGGTCCCGGACGTTGTCCTGGGGGATCAGCACGGTGCCGATGTGGTTGCGGTAGGCGGCCATGCTCTTCTCCTTCAGTCCACCAATGGGCAGCACCCGGCCCCGCAGCGTCACCTCGCCGGTCATGGCGATTCCGGCCCGGACCTTCCGGCCCGTCAGGGCGGAGAGCATGGCGGTGGTGACGGCGATGCCGGCGGAGGGGCCGTCCTTGGGCACCGCGCCCTCTGGGAAGTGGACATGGATGTCCCGCGTCTTGTAGAAGTCCGCCGGGATGCCCAGCACCGCCGCCCGGCTCCGCAGGCAGGAAAGCGCCGCCTGGGCGGACTCTTTCATCACATCCCCCAGGTTGCCGGTAAGCTCCAGCTTGCCGGAGCCCTCCATGACGTTGACCTCCACCTCCAGGATCTCGCCGCCCACCTCGGTCCAGGCCAGGCCGTTCACCACGCCGACTTCTTCCCGGTCCGTGTGGAGAGCCGGGGGATAGGGCTGGCAGTCCAGGAATTTGGGCAGCTCCGCCTCCGTGACGGTGATCCGCTTGACGTCCCCCTGCAGCAGCCGCATGTCCGCCTTCCGGCAGATAGCCGCCAGCCGCCGCTCCAGAAGCCGCACGCCGGATTCCCGGGTGTAGTCCCGAATGATGGCCCGCAGCACGTCGTCGCTGACGCGCAGGGCGCCCTTCTTCAGCCCGTGGGCTTTCAGCTGCTTGGGCAGCAGGTGGCGGCGGGCGATCTGCACCTTCTCCTCGTCGGTGTAGCTGGTCAGCTGGATGACCTCCATCCGGTCCAGCAGAGGACGGGGGATCGTGTCGGTGGTGTTGGCGGTGGTGATGAACATCACATGGGACAGATCCACCGGCAGCTCCAGGTAGTGGTCCCGGAAGGAGCTGTTCTGCTCGCTGTCCAGCACCTCCAGCAGCGCCGCCGAGGGGTCGCCCCGGTAGTCGCTGCCCAGCTTGTCGATCTCGTCCAGCAGGAGGAGCGGGTTCATGGAGCCGCTGCGGTTGATGGCCTCGATGATCCGGCCGGGCATGGCACCTATGTAGGTTTTCCGATGTCCCCGGATATCCGCCTCATCCCGGACGCCGCCCAGGGAGAGGCGGGCCAGCTTCCGGTTCAACGCCCTGGCCACGCTGATGGCGATGGAGGTCTTGCCCACGCCCGGCGGCCCCACCAGGCAGAGGATCTGCCCCTTGGCCTCCGGATTCATCTGCCGCACAGCGATGGTCTCCAGGATACGCTCCTTCACCTTCTCCAGGCCGTAATGGTCGTGCTCCAGCACTTTCCGTGCGGCGTCCACGCTGACGCGCTCCTTGGTGGTGGTGTTCCAGGGCACCTCCAGGCACACGTCCAGGTAGTTGCGGATCACCGCCGCCTCCGCGCTGGAGTAGGGCTGCTTGGAGAGCTTGGTGACCTCTTTCATCAGATAGCTCTCCCGCTCCTCGTCCAGGTGGAGGTCCAGGATCTTCTCCCGGTAGGCGTCGATCTCGTCGTCCTCTTCCTCCCCCAGCTCATTCTGCAGCACTCGGATCTGGGTGCGGAGGATCTGCTCCCGCTGGGAGCGGACCAGCTGATCCCGGACCTTGCCCTCCATTTCATGCTCGAAGTTCAGCACGTTGCATTCCCGGGCCAGGAAGCCGTTGAGCTTCCGCAGCCGGAGATAGGGGGACAGCTCTTCCAGAATCTCCTGCTTATCCAGGAAGCGGAGGTTGATATTCTGGGCGATGAAATCCGCCAGGTACCCCACGTCCTGGCAATCCATGACGGTGGTGACCACCTCCTCCGCCAGGCCGCCGGCCAAGCCGGCGTACTCGCTGAAGAGGTTCCAGGTCTGGCGCAGCAGCGCCTCCGTCCGGGGGCTGCGGAGGAACGCCTCGGAGACCGCCGTCTCCGCCAGCGGCTCCACGTTGGCCTGGAGGAAAGGCTCCGTCTGCCACAGCCGCCGCATCCGGGCCCGGCCGCGTCCCTCCACCATCACCCGCACCGCGGTGGGGGACAGCCGCAGGATCTGCGTGATGTGGGAGATCGTCCCCACCTCATAGAGGTCCTTTTCCCCGGGGAGGTCCGTGCTGATCTCCCGCTGGGTCACCAGGAAGATGTCCTGGTCCGCCTCCATGGCCCGCTCCAGGGCCCGGATGGAGATCTGCCGCTCCACGTCGAAGGTCAGGGACATGTGGGGAAATACCGTCAGGCCCCGGAGGGCCATGACAGGAAGATTGATCGGTTCCATGGGTTTCGTTTCCTTTCTTGGAAATGGAAAAACAGAGGAAAGGGGGCGTACGGCGTCCCCTTTCCTCCCGTGTTTAAGACGCCGACTTGGGGGCGGAGCCGTGGGATGGCTTCTCGCCCTTGCCGGTGTTTAATTTCACAGCATAGTTCACTTTGTGCGGGTCCCGGGTGATGACCGGCTCCCCGGTGCCCTCCACGCACTCCCGGGTGATGACCACTTTGGAGATGGTGGGGTCCGAGGGGACGTCGTACATGATCTGGGTCAGCATCCCCTCCATGACCGCCCGCAGGCCCCGGGCGCCGATGTTGCGCTCGATGGCCTTGTCGGCAATGGCGTCCAGGGCCGCCGGCTCAAATTCCAGGTCCACATCGTCGTACTCCAGCAGCTTCTTGTACTGCTTCACCAGGGCGTTCTTGGGCTCCTGGAGAATCCGCACCAGGTCCTCCCGCTGCAAGGCATTCAGCGGCGCGATCACCGGCAGACGGCCCACCAGCTCCGGAATGATGCCATACTTCAGGATGTCGTGGGGCTGGACCTCCCGCAGGATGCGGCTGAGATCCTTGTCCTTCTTCCCCTGGACGTTGGCGCCGAAGCCGATGCTCTTCTGGTCCAGGCGCTTCTCGATGATCTTCTCCAGCCCGTCGAAAGCACCGCCGCAGATGAAGAGGATGTTCCGGGTGTCGATCTGGATGAACTCCTGGTGGGGATGCTTCCGGCCGCCCTGGGGCGGCACGTTGGCAACGGTACCCTCCACGATCTTCAAAAGGGCCTGCTGCACGCCCTCGCCGGAGACATCCCGGGTGATGGAGGGGTTCTCACTCTTGCGGGCGATCTTGTCGATCTCGTCCACGTAGATGATGCCGTGCTCCGCCCGCTCCACATCGAAGTCGGCGGCCTGCAGCAGACGCAGCAGGATGTTCTCCACATCGTCGCCCACGTAGCCGGCCTCCGTCAGGGTGGTGGCGTCGGCAATGGCAAAGGGCACCTGGAGAATCCGGGCCAGTGTCTGGGCGAACAGGGTCTTGCCGGAGCCGGTGGGGCCCAGCATCAGGATGTTGCTCTTCTGGAGCTCCACGTCCTCGCCGCCGCCGAAATAGACCCGCTTATAGTGATTGTAGACTGCCACGGACAATGCCACCTTGGCCTCGTCCTGGCCGATGACGTACTCATCCAGCACGTCCCGGATCTCCCGGGGGGTGGGCAGCTGGTCCGGGATGTCCTCCACGGGGCTGTCCGCGCCGTCGAATCCGTCGTTCAGAATGCTCATGCACAGCTGGACACACTCATCGCAGATGCGCACACCGGGTCCCTGGATCATGCGGTGCACCTGGTTTTCGTGCTTGCCGCAGAAGGAACAGCGCAGGGACTTCTTGCCTTCGTCGCTCATGCTCATACCTCAGTTTTTGGATTTTTGCGCTTACCGCTTATTGGTGATGATCTTGTCGATGAGACCGAAATCCAGCGCCTCCTGGGCCGTCATCCAGTTGTCCCGCTCGGAGACCTCCTTGATCTCCTCCGCGGTCTTGCCGGTGTTCTCCGCCAGGATCTGATTCAGATTCCGCTTGATCCGCAGGAAGTGCTCCACGTCGATCTCCATGTCCGTCACCTTGCCCTGGGTACCGGCGGAGGGCTGATGGATCATGATCTCCGCGTTGGGCAGGGCGATGCGCTTGCCCTTGGCGCCGGAGGACAGCAGGAAAGCGCCCATGCTGGCGGCCATACCCACGCAGATGGTGGACACGTCGCACTTGACATACTGCATGGTGTCGTAGATGGCCATGCCGTCGGTGACGGAGCCGCCGGGGCTGTTGATATACAGCTGGATGTCCTTATCCGGGTCCTGGGCCTCCAGGTACAGCAGCTGGGCCACCACCAGGCTGGCCGTCGTCGCGTTGACCTCTTCCCCCAGGAAGATAATCCGGTCATTCAGCAGACGGGAGAAAATATCGTAAGACCGCTCTCCCCGGTTCGTCTGCTCAACTACATAAGGCACTAAACTCACTTTTGATTACCTCCGTTCTTTCGTGGCCGAGGGGCCGGCGCGGCCGGCCGTTTTCGCCTGATAACACTATTCTCTCATGATACCACAAGTACCATGAGAGAATGTGTCGAATCTGTAAAATGTACCGCATGCTCCCTGGAAAAAGTTGTGGGATTACTCGGCCTCTTTCTCCGTCTTCTTGGCAGTCTTCTTGGCGGCGGGCTTCTTGGCGGGCTTCTCCTCGCCCTCGGCGGCCTCCTCCGCCTTCTTGGCGGTCTTTTTGGCGGCGGGCTTCTTGGCGGGCTTCTCCTCGCCCTCCGCAGTCTCCTCCGCTTTCTTGGCGGACTTCTTGGCCGGCTTCTCCGGCTTGGTGGCCGTGGCGTTCTCCACCACGACGGCCACCGCCTTCTGGTTGGCCAGCTGCTCACGGGTCTGGTCGGCGGGCAGATACTTCTTCACCATATCCAGCTCCATGCTGTACTGCTCCGCCAGCTTCTGGTACTCCGCCTCCAGCTCCTCGTCGGTAACCTGAATGTCCTCCGCCTTGATGATGGCGGCCACGGCCAGATCCATCCGCACCTGGCGCAGGGCGGGCTCCTTGGCGTCCTCCAGCAGCTTCTCCTCGCTCATGCCGGTCATCTTCAGATACTGGTCATAGGGGATGCCGCTCTGAGCGATCTGCATCTTGAAGTTGTCCAC
>CAJFNE010000106.1 GCA_904393855.1 uncultured Oscillibacter sp.
CACCGGAAGCTGGGCAAGGAGCTGGGATTGTTCATGCTCCGGGACGAGGGCCCCGGCTTCCCCTTCTTCCTCCCCAAGGGCATGGTGCTGAAGAACACCCTGCTGGACTACTGGCGCCAGATCCACAAGAAGTACGGCTATGTGGAGATCTCCACGCCTGTGATCCTGAACCGCCAGCTGTGGGAGCGGTCCGGCCACTGGGATCACTACAAGCAGAACATGTACACCACCGTCATCGACGGCGAGGACTACGCCATCAAGCCCATGAACTGCCCCGGCGGCATGCTGGTTTACGCCAGCGAGCCCCACTCCTACCGGGATCTGCCCCTGCGGGTGGGGGAGATCGGTCTGGTCCACCGCCACGAGCTGTCCGGAGCCCTCCACGGGCTGTTCCGGGTGCGCTGCTTCAACCAGGATGACGCCCATATCTTCATGACTCAGGATCAGCTGAAAGACGTGATCCAGGAGACGGTGCGCCTCTTTGACGAGGTCTACTCCACCTTCGGCCTGAACTATGCCATCGAGCTCTCCACCATGCCCGAGGACCACATCGGCACTGTGGAGCAGTGGGAACACAACCAGGAGATTCTGAAGAACGCCATCACTGACATGGGCAAGGATTTCACCATCAACGAGGGAGACGGCGCTTTCTACGGCCCCAAGCTGGACTTCCATCTGGCGGACTCCCTGGGCCGGACCTGGCAGTGCGGCACCATCCAGCTGGACAGCCAGCTGCCGGAGCGCTTCGAACTGGAGTATACCGGCGAGGACGGCCAGAAGCATCGCCCCGTCATGATCCACCGGGTGGTGCTGGGCTCCATCGAGCGCTTCATCGGCGTTATCACGGAGCATTTCGCCGGGGCATTCCCCGCCTGGCTGGCCCCGGTGCAGGTCAAGATCCTGCCCATTACAGACCGGGCGGCGGCCTATGCGGAGGAGCTGCAGAAGGCACTGGACCAGCGGAACTTCCGGGTGGAAGTGGACGGCCGCAACGAGAAGATCGGCAAGAAGATCCGGGAGGCCACCATGGAGAAGATCCCCTATATGCTGGTGGTGGGAGACCGGGACATGGAGAACGGCACCGTCTCCGTCCGGCACCGCACCGGCGAGGACCTGGGGGCCATGAGCCTGGAGGAGTTCTGCAAGCTGCTGGGGGACGAGGTCACCAGCAGGGCGATTCGATAATCCATCGAAAGACACGGCGGACGGCTTTTCGGCCGTCCGCCGCGCCTTGCGCGGGGCAGACGGGGGAACTTTCAGGCAAAAATTGCAGGATTGCCCGTAAATCTTGCATAAAAAATGCCGGGGAGGGAAAAAGGGTCTTGAAAAGTGAAGGAAAGTACGATATGATAATGCAAGCAGCAATGCGTGACAAAAAAGGAAGAGAGGATTTGACATGAAGAAGTTTTTATCTCTGCTGATGGCGACTCTCATGCTGGCGACCCTCCTGGCCGGCTGCGGCGGCAATACGACGACGGATGACGGCGCGACGACGGACGACACCCAGGACACCCAGCAGACGGAGGCCACCTGGAACGTGGCGGATGTCACCGGCAGCGGCACGGAACTGCGGTTCCGCACCGGCGGCGACCAGGGTACCTACTACGCCTACGGCAACGTGCTGGCCCAGGCCATCACCAGCCACAGCGACAACACCCGCGTCACCGCCGTGGTCAGCAACGGCTCCCAGGACAACATCGAGCAGATGGATATGAACGTGGCCCAGCTGGGCTTCGTCCAGTCCGACGTGATGAGCTACGCCTACAATGGCGAGCGGCTGTTTGAGGGCAATCCCGTGGAGAACTTCTCCACTGTGGCCGCCCTGTATATGGAGCAGGTGCAGATCGTTACCTGTGACCCGGAGATCCAGAGCGTGGCGGACCTGAAGGGCAAGACCGTGTCCATCGGCGCCTCCGGCTCCGGCGTGTACTACAACGCCCTGGACATTCTGGCCGCCTATGGCATGACCGAGGCGGACATCAACGCCCAGTACCAGGACTTCGGCAACAGCGCTGACTCCCTGCAGGACGGCAAGATCGACGCTGCTTTCGTGGTGGCGGGCGCCCCCACCGTGGCCATCACCACCCTGGCCACCTCTCGGGACATCTACCTGGTGGGCCTGGACGACGAGCACATCGCCGCTCTGAAGGAGAGCTCCCCCTACTATGAGGAGTATATCATCCCCGAGGGCACCTATGAGGGCGTGCCCGAGACCAAGACCGTGGCCGTCAGCGCCGTGGTCATCGCCCGGGACGATGTGTCCGAGGAGGACGTGTACAACATCTGCTACACCATTTTTGAGAATATCGACACCATCACCGCCTCTCACGCCAAGGGCGCGGAGCTGGACCTGGAGTACGCGGCCAGCATGACCAGCGTGCCCTATCATCCCGGCGCCGCCCGCTATTTCGCGGAGAAGGGCATTGAGGTGCCCACCAAGTAAGGAACAACGCAAAGACCGTTCAGAGCAAGAGACTGCGGCAGCCTGTTCTGCCGCAGTCCCTTGTCGGTTTTACGAAACAGATGAGACCGCGGGAGTTCCCCGGGGCGTCCTGTGTTTCGTGTGAAGTACAAAGGAGGAGAGATCATTGAGCTTTTGGAAGAAAGAGACAGAAGCTGAGATCGTGGACGACACCAGCGTCGGCACTGCCGCCGACGTGGAGGCCGTCATGCGGAAATATGACCGGGAATCCAATACC
This sequence comes from uncultured Oscillibacter sp., assembly GCA_904393855.1. Lineage (GTDB taxonomy): Bacteria > Bacillota > Clostridia > Oscillospirales > Oscillospiraceae > Oscillibacter. Next base: position 2,700 of record CAJFNE010000106.1, read on the forward strand.
CGGTTTTGGGAGGGGTGGCCGAACCGGATCATTCGCTGGCTGATGGCCGCGTTTGCCGTGTACTGCATTGTGGACACCCTGCTGCTGACCACTCTGCAGGAGCGGCGGCTGCCCATCTTCGTGGGGCTGATCCTGTTCTTCGGTTTCCTGACCTACCCGGCCAGGAAGGGGGATACCAAGGTCAACTACATGCCCTGGTATGACATCGTGCTGCTGATCGCGGGTCCCGGCGCGTTCTTCTTTTACGCGGTCAACGCGGACAAGGTGATCCAGATGTCCGCCCGGGTCATGCAGAACGACCTGTATATGATCATTGGCCTCATCGGCGTGCTGGCGCTGATCGAGCTGTGCCGCCGGTGCGTGGGCCTGCCGATCCTGTGCGTGGCGGGGGCGCTGCTGGTGTACACTTTCTTCAACCTCAGCGGCGCGGGAGACCTGAAGATGACCTTCTACCAGGTGATCCGCACCATGTTCTACACCACCAACGGCATCTTCAGCAACCCCATCAGCGTGTGCGCCAAGTTCATCGTGGTGTTCATCATCTTCGGCGCTTTCCTGGAGCGCAGCGGCGTGGCGGACTTCTTCATTAAATTCGCCAACTGCGCCGTGGGCCGCTTCTCCGGCGGCCCGGCCAAGGTGGCTGTCATCGCCAGCGCCCTGGAGGGCATGGCCTCCGGCTCCTCCGTGGCCAACACGGTGGGCTCCGGCTCCATCACCATCCCCATGATGAAGCGCATGGGCTATCGGGCAGAGTTTGCCGGCGCGGTGGAGGCCGCTGCCTCCACCGGCGGTCAGATCATGCCGCCCATTATGGGCGCCGCCGCTTTCCTGATGGCGGAGTTCGTGGGTGTGCCCTATGGCGAGATCGCCGTGAAGGCCATCCTGCCGGCGGCCCTGTACTTCACCGGCATCTATATCGCGGTCCATCTGGAGGCCAAGAAGCTGGGATTGAAAGGCATCCCCCGGGAGGAGCTGCCCCGGGCCCGGGAGCTGGTGAAGCAGATCTACCTGCTGGCGCCCCTGGTGGTGCTGATCTACCTAGTGGGCACCAACACGTATACCATGGCTTTCAGCGCCTCCATCGCCATCGCGGTGGCCATTGTGGTGGGCCTCATCAACAAGGAGAACCGGATGACTCCCACCAAGTTCCTGGACGCCCTGGAGGGCGGCATCAAGGGCTCCATCACCGTGGCGGTGGCCTGCGGCGTGGCGGGCATCATCTCCGGCTGCATCACTGTGACGGGCCTGGCATCCAAGCTCCTCAGCGCCATTGTGAATATCTCCAACGGCCAGGAGATGGTGGCCCTGCTGCTGACGATGCTGTGCTGCATCGTGCTGGGCATGGGCGTGCCCACCACCGCCAACTATTGCATCATGGCGGCTACCTGCGCCCCCATCCTGACGGACCCCTCCATCGGTGTCAACATCATCGCGGCCCATTTCTTCGTGTTCTATTTCGGCATCGTGGCGGACATCACGCCGCCGGTGGCCCTGGCGGCCTATGCCGGCAGCGCCATCGCCAAGGCAGACCCCATGAAAACGGGCTTCAACGCCACGAAACTGGCCATCGCGGCCTTTATCGTCCCCTATGTCTTTGCGCTGAATCCCCAGATGCTGTTTGTGAACGTGACCAGCGGCTTCCAGGTGGTGCAGATCGTGATCAGCGCGCTGCTGGGCATCTTCGGCATCGCCGCGGCCCTCAACGGCTTCCTGTACCGCCGTGTCAATCCGGTCTTCCGAATCGCCCTGGCCGCGGGCGGCCTGCTCATGCTGGTGCCCGGCACGGCCAGCGACGTGACGGGACTGGTACTGGTGGCCGCCGTGGTGCTCTTCCAGCGGACCACCACCAAGCGCCTGGCCGCAGGAAGCTGAGCCTCCTCTGGAATTCGAAGCCCGCCTCCTATAGGAGGCGGGCTTTTGCCGTTTTCGGACTTTCCTGGCGCGGTACGCGGATATGTCAGATTTTACAGAGTCCTCTGAAAACTGTAACCGTTTTGTTGTTGTAATCCAGGGGTAACTGTACTAGCATGAATCATACACTCAGTGGACAGGGAACCATCCAGCAGGATGCGCATGCCACTGAAGAATGATGAAGGAGAAACGATCATGTCTGACGTCCTGGAGAAAGAGGAGCAGCAGGTAGCAGCTCCGGCGGCGGAGCCGCAGGAGGCGCCTGCCGGGAAGGAAAACAGCTCCCTGAAGCAGAAGTGGGCAAACATGCCGCGAAAGAAACGGCGCCGCATGATCCGCAGAGGAATTATCCTGTTGGTTCTGGTGGTGCTGGCCGTGATCCTGTACAGGGTTTTCGGCGGAGGCGGCGGCAGCGGTCAGTCCGAGGCCATGACGGCGGAGGTCCAGTATGGGTCCATTACTGCCAAGGTGGAGGGCAGCGGAATGACCCGCGCCAAGAACAGTGAGACGATTACCATCACCACCGCAGGCACCATGTCGGAGGTGTTTGTGACGGAGGGCCAGCAGGTGACGGCGGGGGACCCGCTGTTCACCGTGGACTCCCCGGCGGCCCGCACCGCGGTGGAGAAAGCCCGGGCGGACGTGGACGGCTATGAACAGCAGCTTGCCACGCTGCAAAAGGACATCGCCGGGCTGAACCTGACGGCGCCCCACGCCGGCAAGATCATGATGGGGGAGGACGCCCCCACGCTGCAGCCGGGGGACGAAGTCTCCAAGGGTATGGTGGTGGCCCAGCTGAACGACGACACCAAGATGCGCCTGGAGCAGTACTACAGCTACGCCTATGCCGGAGATCTGTACGTGGGGCAGGCGGTGCAGGTATCCATTCCCACGCTGATGGCCTCCCTTCCCGGCACGGTGGAGGCAGTCCATATGGTCAGCCGCATCACGCCGGAGGGGTCCAAGCTCTTCTCCGCGGAGATCGTGCTGGACAACCAGGGTGCGCTGACGGCGGAGATGGTGGCCTCTGCCACTGTGACCGTGGACGGCGAGACGGTCTATCCCTATGAGCCCGGCAAGCTGGAGTATTACCGGACCACGGACCTGAAAACCACAGTCAACGGCACGGTAATTGCCAACAATCTGATCAACTACCTGCAGGTGTCCGCCGGCCAGGTGCTGCTGCGGATTGACGGCGAGGACAGCGAGAACGAGATCTTCAATATCCAGCAGAGCCTGGACACCGCCCGGGAGGAGCTGAAAAAGGCGGAGGAGAACCTGGCCAATTGCAATGCCGTGGCGCCCATTGACGGCACGGTGATCGGCCTGACCCTGCAGCCGGGGGACGAGATCAACACCCAGAGTCCTTTGGTCACGATCTCTGACACCTCCATGCTGGTGGTCAGTGCCAACGTGGACGAGCGGAACATCAGCTATGTGAAAGCGGGCACGTCGGTGGACCTGGATCAGTGGGGGACCACCTCTTTCGGCACGGTGGAGAGTGTCAGCCTCTCCAGCACCGTGAACAACGGCGTGGCCACCTATCCCATCACGATCCTGGCCGACAACACGGCAGGGACGCTGCAGGTGAACAGCAGCATCAACTACTCCCTGATCGCCAGCCAGAACGACAACTGCCTGGTGGTGCCGCTGCAGGCGGTCCGCACCGTGGCCCTGGAGGACGGCACCAACGCCACGGTGGTCTATGTCCAGGGAGAGCGGCCGGAGAATGCCATTGATCTTCCCTACACGGACGAGGAGATCCCGGAGGGCTTCTGGGCCGTGCCGGTGGAGATCGGCATTCAGGACAACTACAATGTGGAGATCCGCT
>CAJFNE010000107.1 GCA_904393855.1 uncultured Oscillibacter sp.
GAGACGGAGTTCCTCACGCAGCTCAGCGAGCTGGGCGTCATCGTCTTGATGTTCTCCGCTGGTATGGGGACGGATATTCAGGAGCTGAAGCACAGCGGAAAGTCGGGCTTTCTGGTGGCCCTGCTGGGCGTGATCGTGCCGTTGATCCTGGGCACGGGCCTGGCCATCTTCGCGGGCCGCACCGGGATGATCGAGACCACCGGCTTCCTGGAGGACGTGTTCATCGGCACGATCCTGACGGCCACCTCCGTCAGCATCACGGTGGAGACTCTGAAGGAGCTGGGCAAGCTGGACACCAAGGTGGGCAACACCATCCTGGCGGCGGCGCTGATCGACGATGTGCTGGGCCTGATCGCCCTGACCGTGGTCAGCAGCCTGGCCGGCGGGCAGGACAGCATCCTGCTGGTGCTGGTGAAGATCGTGCTGTTCTTCGTCTTTGCCGCGGTGGCCTCCTTCTTCGCCCATAAGTTCTTCTGCTGGCTGATGGCCCTGGACCATGGCCGGGAGCGCAAGCGCTATCCGGTGCTGGCCTTCGTGCTGTGCCTGGTGATGGCCTACTGTGCCGAGGAGTTCTTCGGCGTGGCGGATATCACCGGCGCCTATGTGGCGGGCCTCGTGATCTCCTGCACCCCCAAGGCCACCTATATCGAGTCCAAGTTCGAGCCGGTGAGCTTCCTGCTCCTGACGCCGGTGTTCTTCGCCAGCGTGGGCATCAAGGTGGAGATCGACGGCATGACCAGCAGTTTGGTGCTGTTCTCCATCCTGCTGCTGATCATCTCCGTGATCTCCAAGATCATCGGCTGTGGTCTGGGCGCCAAGCTGTGCCGCTTCACCGGCAAGGAGAGCCTGCAGGTGGGCGTGGGCATGGTCTGCCGGGGCGAGGTGGCCCTGATCGTGGCCAACCGGGGCCTGGAGCTGGGGGTGCTCTCCAACGTCATGATGGCCCCTGTGATCATCACGGTGGTGGGCGGCACGATCCTGACCCCCATCATGCTGAAGCTGGTGTTCCGGCATGAGGATACGTCCGCCCATGTCACGGACAGCAACCTGACGGACCGCTACGAGAAGATGGAGCAGCTGGACATCGTCTCCGAGGAGCTGCTGGCCAAGGATCAGAGCTATCTGAAGCAGGGCGAAGAGCACGCGGAGGAGTCGGAAGACAGCAAGTCCTGAGAGGTCCGGCGGCCTGCGGATGGGGAGATTCCATGTTGAAATGGAACGGCGGGACCGGCTCAAAAAGCCGGTCCCGCTGATTTTGTATATCGCCGCGGGCATTAGACGGCGCGGGACGTGCGTCCGGTCTCCTCGTGGGAGCGGAACAGCAGTGTGATACACCACAGGCCCGCCAGACACACCAGGCCATAGATGACCCGGGACATGACGGACATCTGGCCGCCAAACAGAAACGCCACCGTATCAAAACCGAACAGACTGATGCCGCCCCAGTTCAGGGCGCCGACGATCACCAGAATCAATGCAATTTTATCCAGCATGGTGCAACCTCCCTTCCATTGCAAGTTCCTTGCATAGCTTGCCCAGGGAAACGGCAAGCATGTATGGCAAAATCCGCAGGTAACCAGCGGAAAATTTTGAAATCGCATTGCAAGGAAAACCGGGTTATTGTATAATGAGACACGTTGGCGCCCCGACCGGGCGCACAGCATCCTGTGAAATTTGAATTTAAAGAGGGAGAACGGCAATGAATATTGTGTGCTTGGATATGGAAGGCGTTCTGGTGCCGGAGATCTGGATCGCGTTTGCAGAGGCCAGCGGCATCCCGGAGCTGCGGCGGACCACCCGGGACGAGCCGGATTACGACAAGCTGATGGCCTATCGGCTGGGCATCCTGAAGGAGCACGGCCTGGGCCTGCGGGAGATCCAGGCCACGATCGCGAAAATCGACCCGCTGCCCGGCGCCAAGGCGTTCCTGGACGAGCTGCGCTCCCTCACTCAGGTGATCATCCTGAGCGATACCTTTGAGCAGTTTGCCAAGCCCCTGATGGAGAAGCTGTGCTGGCCCACCATCTTCTGCAACACCCTGGAGGTGGCGGAGAGCGGTGAGATCACCGGCTACCAGATGCGCTGCGAGAAGTCCAAGCTCACCACGGTGAAGGCCCTCCAGTCCATCGGCTTTGACACCATCGCCGCCGGCGACAGCTTCAACGATCTTGGCATGATCCAGGCCAGCAAGGCGGGCTTCCTCTTCAAGAGCACGGAGCAGATCAAGAAGGACTATCCCCAGCTCCCCGCCTATGAGGAGTTTGACGAGCTGCTCTCGGCCATCAAGGCCGCGCTGTAACGGCGATATTGGAAAGGGGGAGGCACTCCATGGGGAATATGCTGGCCTTTGCGCTGCTGGCAATCATCATTTTCTTCATGTTGATCTTTTTCCTAGGCGAGTGGGGAGTGATCCTGGCGGCGGCCCTGTTGATCGGCGGACTACTTGCGGGGCTTCTCTCCATCGTGGAGCGCCTGGACCGGATCGAAAAGAAATTAGATGAACGGAACATTTCCCGGGAGAACCTTCCTGCAGAACTTGAAAAGGTGGAGGACAACCATGAATCAGAAATTTGAGGCGCTGCCCTTCCGGCCCGCCGACATCCTGCTGCCCCAGGGGGCGGATATGACGAAATGGGCCGTGGTGGCCTGCGACCAGTTCACCTCCCAGCCGGAGTACTGGCAGGGGGTGGAGGAGACCGTGGGGGACGCCCCCTCCGCCCTGCGGCTGATCCTGCCGGAGGCGAAGCTGAACGATCCCGACGTGGACGGGCACATCGCGGACATCAACGCCGCCATGCAGCAGTATCTGGACGAGGGCGTGTTTCAGGCCTATCCGGACGCCCTGTTCTACATCGAGCGGACCCAGTCCGACGGCCGGGTGCGCCACGGGCTCATCGGCATGATCGACCTGGAGCAGTATGACTTCACCCCCGGCTCCGGCGCGCTGATCCGGGCCACGGAGGGGACGGTCCTCTCCCGCATCCCGCCCCGGGTGCGGGTCCGGCAGAACGCCCCCATCGAGCTGCCCCACGTAATGCTGCTGATCGACGATCCGGACCGGACTGTCATCGAGCCCCTGACCGCCGCCAGCGGCGAAATGGAGGAGCTGTACGACTTCGACCTCCAGCAGGGGGGTGGCCATCTCAGAGGCTGGAAGCTGACGGCGGAACAGATGGACGCCGTGGCGGACGCCCTGACGGCCCTGTGCACGCCGGAGGCCATGGAGCGCAAGTACGGCCTGAAAGACGCGGCGCCGCTGCTCTTCGCCGTGGGCGACGGCAACCACTCCTTGGCCACCGCCAAGCAGTGCTATGAGAACCTCAAGCAGGTCACGCCGGAGGACCAGTGGGCCAGCCTGCCCGCCCGGTACGCCCTGGTGGAGGTGGTGAACAACCACGACGACGCCCTGCAGTTCGAGCCCATCCACCGGGTACTCTTTAACGTGGAGCCGGAGCAGGTGCTGGAGGCGTTCAAGGCCTGCTATCCCGGCGCCCACGAGGGGACCGGAGAGGGTCACGCCATCGCCTACACCTACGCGGGCCGCTCCGGCGTCATCACCGTGCCCCAGCCGAAGATGCAGCTGGCGGTGGGGACCCTCCAGGCCTTCCTGGATGCCTACTTGCAGGAGCACGGCGGCGAGGTGGACTACATCCACGGCGACGAGGTCACGGATGAGCTGGGCAGCAAGCCCGGCAACATCGGCTTCAAGCTGCCGGCCATGGGCAAGGAGCAGCTGTTCAAGACCGTCATGGCCGACGGCGTGCTGCCCCGGAAGACCTTCTCCATGGGCCACGCCCAGGACAAGCGGTACTACGTGGAGGCCCGGAAAATTCAGTGATTCCAGAGGCCCGGAACCCCGACGGCGCGGTTCCGGGCCCTTTTCATGAGGAGCGTTCGCTCCGAAAGGAGGATGCCATGCGCGTCATGACCCAAGCCGCTCCCGCCAAGCTCAACCTGGCCCTGGAGATCCGGGACCGCCGGCCGGACGGTTATCACAACCTGTGCTCCGTCATGCAGACGGTCTCCCTCTGCGACACCGTGACCGTGGAGGAACGGCGGTCGGGATTCACTCTCCGCGTGGACGGGGAGCCGCTGCACATTGACGGACAATCCCTGGAACAGCGGGCGGCGGAGGCGTTCTTTCAGGCACTGGGCCGCCCGGTGCCGGGCCTGGCGGTGACGCTGGAGAAGCGGACCCCCGCCTATGCGGGCCTGGGCGGCGGCAGCGCGGATGTGGCGGCGCTGCTGCGGATTCTGCGGGCGTGGTATTGCCCGGAGATGCCCGCGGTGGAACTGGAGGCCATCGGCCTGACGGTGGGCAGCGACATGCCCTTCTGCGTCCGGGGCGGCACCGCCCTGGCGGAGGGCCGGGGGGAGGTTCTGACGGACCTGCCGCCGCTGCCCCGCTGCTGGTTTGTGCTCTGCAAGCCGGACTTCGGCATCCCCACGCCGGAGCTGTTTGCCCGGGCGGACGCCCAGACGGTCCATTGCCGCCCAGATATTGCCGGGATGAGGCGGGCTCTGGAGCAGGGGGACCTGGAGGGGGTGGCGGCGCGGCTGTGCAATGGGTTCGAGGAGCTGCTGCCGCCGGAGTACCACGCGGTGTTCCGCATCCGGGACCGGCTGCGGGCGCTGGGGGTCCTAAACGCCTCCATGAGCGGCTCCGGCCCCACGGTGTTCGGCATCTTCCGGGAGCGGGATGCGGCGGAGAGAGCCGCGGCGTCCTTGGGACGGGAGTATGCCCAAACCTATCTGGCGGAGCCGGTGGGGAGACTGGAGCCGCGCGGCTGAAAGGCGATCTGCTGGTATAAACTTCCCGTTTTCTGTCCATACTTGCCAAAAGGTCCGAAACGGGCGACTTGGGAAAGGACAGAGGACATATGACCATGACAGAGGAAAACAGGCGCCTGCGCCCCTGGGAGATCGCCCTGATGATCGGCGCGGCGCTGTTTCTGATCTTCGGCGCCCTGGCGCTGCAGACCCAGGCGCAGCTGGCGGACCGGGTGGTGCGGCTCCACGTGCTGGCCAACTCCGACTCTGAGGAGGACCAGGCCCTGAAGCTGCAGGTCCGGGACGCGGTACTGGACCGGGCGGAGGCCCTGCTGACCCAGTCCGAGGACCGGACAGAGGCGGAGGCCCTGCTGCGGGAGCACCTGGCGGACTTTGAACAGGTGGCCGCGTCGGTGATCATGGCGGAGGGGTACGACTACCCGGTGTCCGTGGAGTTGGAGGACACCCAGTTTCCCACCCGGGAGTATGAGGGCTTCACCCTGCCCGCCGGTGAGTATCTGGCTCTGCGGGTGCTAATCGGCGCGGCGGAGGGGCAGAACTGGTGGTGCGTGGTGTTCCCGCCCCTGTGCACCACCGCGGCCGCGGAGGTGCCCGCCGCCGCCCTGGAGGGCGGATTGAGCGAGGACCAGGTGGGATTGATCACCGAGGAGAACACCGGCTACGTGGTGAAATTCAAGGTTGTGGAGTGGTGGGAGCAGCTGCGGGAGAAATGGGGCGGTTGAGATGACGCAGACGCGGCCCCGGCTGGCGGTGCGGGACCTGCGGCGGTCCCTGGCGTTCTATCGGGAGGTGCTGGGGCTGGAGATCGTCCGGGACGGCGGCGCCCTTGTGGAGCTCACCGGCGGGCTGGCCCTGCAGACCCGGGACAGCTGGGCGGGACTCCTGGGAAGGGCTCCGGCGGAGCTGTCCCCAGGCGGCGGCTGCGGCGCGGTCTCCCTGGAGGCCGAGGACTTTGACGCCTTCCTGACGGCGCTGGCTCGGCACCCGGAGGTGGAGCTGGTCCACCCGGTCCGGGAGTCCCGCCGGGGCCAGCGCGTGGCCCGGCTGTATGACCCAGACCGCCACATTTTGGAAGTGGAGGAGCCCCTGGCAAAGGTGGCCCGCCGCTTCTTCGACAGCGGCCTCAACACGGAGGGCGTGGCCCGCCGGATGGACGTGCCCGTGGAGACGGTCCAGAGGTGGCTGAAATGAGATATGGAAGAAGGCCCCGCCGGAGATTGCTCCGGCGGGGCCGTTTTTTCAGGGATTTGGTTACAGGACATCCAGCAGGGCTTCCTCCACCGCTTTGCAGAAGACCTGCGGCTGGTCCAGGAAAGGGAGGTGCCCCGCATCCAGTGGGATCCACTGCTTATGGGGGGCGGCGATCTGCTGGTAGAAGGCGTGGGCCAAGGAAAAGGGTGTGGTCCAGTCCCGGGACCCCGCCACCAGGATCACCGGGACCCGGCACTCCCGGTACGGCGCCGAGAGGAGGGAGGCGCCCTCTGCCAGAAGCGCCTGATAGAGCCGCCGGTTCGCGGCGACCATGGGGCGAAAGGCTGTCATCCACCGCCAGCTGCTGCCGGTCATATACGGGGAGAGGAGGCGGCG
>CAJFNE010000108.1 GCA_904393855.1 uncultured Oscillibacter sp.
CTCCGCCAGCTCCTGGGCGGCCTGCCGGTTGGCCTTGTCCCGCTCCCCGCAGACCACCAGGGCGGGGCAGGGAATCTTCGGCAGCGCGGCCCGGAAGTCCAATTCCGCCATGGAGCCGGTCAGGGACAGCACGTCCCGTTTGGGAAGCCCCATGCCCCGGAAAGAGGATTCCGGCATGCACCGGAAGAGCAGGCTCTGCACCCGCAGCAGCCGCTTCGGCATGACATACTGGGCGCCGATCAGCACCAGCCTGTCCACCCGGTCCGGGTGGTCCGCCGCATAGTGCAGGGCCAGGATTCCGCCCAGGGACAGCCCGCACAGGTCCACGGGGGCGGGCAGGTCCGCGCAGAAGGCGGAGAATGCCTGATACAGGCGGTCATAGCGGGCCTCGCCGCCCTGGAGGAGCTCCGCCAGGCTGGGGCGGAGCGGGGGAGAGGCGGGGGTCCAGGCGGCCAGGACGGCGTCCCAGCTGGCGGGGGTCTGCCCCAGGCCGTGGAGGAGGATCGTGTGCATGGCGTGGTACCTCGCATGTCAGTGGAGAGCTCGGTCAGGAAGATGGCCGAAACTCGTATGAGACATTATATCATCCGGCAAAAAAGATGACAAGAGGGAATGCGGCGGTCTTGACAGAACAGGACCGCTCTGCTATCCTGAAAAAAAGGGGGTGAGCGGATGTTTATCCTGCGCAAGGCCGCGGCCGGTTTCTGCTGCCTCATGATCGCACTGGGGCTCTCGGGGCTGCCGGTGCTGGGGATCAGTTGGCTGGCCGGCTGACGGGCCGACCCCGTTGTGAAAAAGAAAACGAGCAAACAATGCTTGACAAACAGCGGAAAAGGACTATAATGGAGCATACAGAAATGCGATGACAGAGCCAACCGTGCGAAACAGGCTTTCAGAGAGAGGGGTCAGGTGCAAGCCCTCAGCCAATGCCGCAAGGTGCGCCACTCTGGAGCGGCCCGCGAGGAGCGGGACGGTTCATCCCCGTTATGGGATGGCATGAGATGTTCCCCAGTGGGGAGCAGATCAGGGTGGTACCGTGGAAGTACATTCCGCCCCTGACGAAAGTCAGGGGCGTTTTCTTTTACCCTGAGATCGCAAGTGTGCAGATGAAGGAGGCAGTTTTTATGAAGTTTTCCAGCAGAATTGAGGCGTGTTCCCTGTCCCCGATCCGGAAGTTCGGTCCCTATCTGGCGGAGGCACAGGCCAAGGGACGGAACGTCTACCAGCTGAACATCGGCCAGCCGGATATCGAGACCCCCCCGGTGTTCCTGGCCGCCATTCGGAACTACGGGAGCAAAGTGGTGGGCTACGCGCCCTCTCCCGGCGTGAACGCCTACCTGGAAGCGGCCCAGGAGTACTATGCCCGGCTGGGCTATGAGGTGAGCTGCGATGATATCCTGGCCACCTACGGCGGCAGCGAGGCGCTGCAGATCCTCTTCTCCTGCATCCTGGAGGACGGGGACGAGGTGCTGGTGCCGGAGCCCTATTACCCCAACTACGACACCTTTATCCGGGTCACCGGCGCCACGATCCACCCCATCCCCACGGACCCGGCCAAGGGCTACCGCTTCGCCACCCGGGAGCAGATCGAGCCCCACATTAATGCCCACACCCGGGCGCTGCTGATCACCAACCCCGGCAACCCCACCGGCGTGGTGCTGACGCCGGAGGAGCGGCGGGTCCTGGCGGACATCGCCAAGGAGCACAACCTGTTCCTGATCAGCGACGAAGTGTACCGGGAGCTGGTCTACGGCGGGCAGAAGCCCTCCTCCATGCTGGAGTTCCCGGACCTGGCGGAAAACGTGGTGGTGATCGACTCCGTGTCCAAGCGGTTCTCCGCCACGGGTGCCCGGGTGGGAGCCATCATCTCCCGGAACCGGGAGCTGATGGGCCACGCCATGAAGATCGCCCAGGGCCGTCTCTGCGCCACCACCCTGGACCAGATCGGCGCCGCCGCGCTGTACCGGACCATGACGCCGGAGTACTATGACGGCGTGCGGGCGGAGTATCAGCGCCGCCGGGACGCGGTGGAGGCGGCCCTGCGGAAGATCCCCGGCGTGCAGTTTGCCTACCCGGAGGGGGCCTTCTACGTGATGGTGAAGCTGCCGGTGGACGACGCGGACCAGCTGCAGTACTTCCTGCTGCAGGAGTTTGAGGACCACGGCGACACGGTGATGTACGCCCCCGGCGATGGGTTCTATGCGGAGCCCGGCAAGGGCCGCGACGAGGTCCGCATCGCCTATGTCAACCAGGTGGAGAAGCTCCAGCGGGCCATCGAGGTGCTGGGCCTGGGTATTCAGGCATACAACGCCAGACAGAAGCAGTAAGCATCCGCCGCAGGCGGGGATAGCAGCAAGCGCACCGGAACCCCGGTGCGCTTGTTTTCTAATTTTAGATGCTATTTAGAACCACCGGGCCGCCTCGTCCCGGAAGCGGGGGACGGGACCGTCGGCGTAGGGGTCGTAGCGATCCTGGTTGCAGCCGAACTCCTTCAGGGCGGCGATGCGGCCGTCCGCCGCCCAGGTCACCAGGGACATGCCCTCAAAGGCCTCCACCCGGCCGCCGTCCACCGTGTTTCGAAAGAGCCACTCCACCACGGTTTGATCCCCCTTGTGGAAGAACTGGCGGATGTCCCACTGGAGGACGGTGCCCCGGGTGTTCCACTCCTGGAACCAGTGGGCGATGCGCTCCGCGCCCGCGTACTCCGGGCCCCAGCTCTCCGTGTACACCGCCTGCTCCGTGAAAAGGTCCCGAATGCCCAGATCCCGCTTTTGCAGCCACATGGCAAACCACCGCCGGATGGCGTTCTCTCGCTGCTGTTCCATATGTGTCCTCCGTTCTTCCGGTCAGCGGTCCCCGTTCAGCAGGACGGTGCGGGCGTCCAGTCGGTCGCCGTCCAGAGTGACCACCCCATAGCTGGGGCGCAGGTAGTCCCCAATGCTGCCGGGGTTTAAAAACCAGGTCTTGCCCCGCCGGTCCACCAGGGGCTTGTGGGTGTGGCCGAAGAGGAAGAGGTCCAGATCCTGCTCCTCGGCGGCGTAGCCGGCGTTCAGCAGGGACTGCTTCACACCATAGGTGTGGCCGTGGCAGAGGAGGATGCGGTTGCCCCGGATGGTCAGCAGCAGCTCCGCGGGGGATTGGACGTGGAAATCGCAGTTGCCGGGGACCTGCTCCAGGGGGATGTCCGGGAACCGGGCATGGAGCCGCTGAGCGTCCCGCCAGCCGTCCCCTAGGTGAAAAATTTTGTCCGGGGACTCCCGCTCCACGGCCCGGACCATGTTGTCCCCATTGCCGTGGGAGTCGGAAAACACCAGGATTTTCATGGAACCGCCTCCTTTGTACGGGGAACAGTATAGGGGATTTCCCGGGAAATTGCAAGCGGGAAAGGGGGATTGACAGAGGACGGGAAACATGGTATGCTATCTGATAGTTAGTTCAAACTAATTCTGGGCGCTGCGGCGCTGTTCTTTACTCCTAGAAGTTAGTTAAAACAAACTATCGGACAGAAAGCAAAAAAGGAGGAACCCTATGGAGCGGACCTTTGAGGAGCTGCTGGTGGAGCAGTGCGCGCCGACCCTGGCGGGGATTAAGCCAGCCAGTTTGTTCCGATATCAGGGGGCGGACCGGCGGCAGGCCGTGCGGACGGCCGCCCACTGGACCCGGGAGCTGGCGCCTTTTGATATCCGGGTCCGCATCCTGAAGGTCTGCCCCCGCACCGGAGCCGTCCTGATCTACCTGTACCGGGAAACGGAATTGGAGGGCCTCCTGGCGGAGCCCGCCGTCCAGGCGTTCCTGGAGGGCAGTGGCTATCGGACGGAGGGAGGCTGTCCGGGGCTGCTGCGGCAGCTGTCCCGGCGGCTGTGCCTGGAGGAGGAATTCCCCCATGAGATCGGCGTCTTTCTGGGCTATCCCCTGGAGGATGTGGTGGGCTTCATCCGAAACCAGGGCCAGGGGTTCACCTGCTGCGGCTGCTGGAAGGTCTACGGCGACCCGGAGGCCGCCCGGCAGCGGTTCGCGGGCTACCGCCGCTGTACGGACTCCTGGCGGGAGCAACTCCGGCAGGGGGTGGCGATCACTCGCATGCTCACGGCCTGAGGGACGGGAAAACGAGAAAATCAAAACAGGGCGCGGAGTTTCTCCGCGCCCTGTTTTGAAAGCGGCTCAGTGCAGGGGTTCAAAGGCCTCCCCGGTGACCACGTCCCGCCAGGTGAAGACGCCGTCCTCCAGCGTCAGGTAGCTGTGGGGCGTGCCCTCCTTGGGCAGGGCCAGGGAGCCGGGGTTCAGATAGGTGAGGTGCTTCTGCTTCCGCAGCACCGGCAGGTGGGTGTGGCCGCATACCAGGCACTCCCCCGGCCGCAGGGGCGGCGGGCTGTCCGGCCCTTGGAGATGCCCGTGGGTCAAGTAGAGGTCCACTCCCTCCGCGGAGAGAAAGGCGTAATCCGCCAGCATGGGGAAGCGCAGGACCATCTGGTCCACCTCGGAATCGCAGTTGCCCCGGACGCACAGCAGCCGGTCCGCCAGCTCGTTGAGCATGGCGGTGACGGCCTGGGTGTCGTATTCCTCCGGCAGGGGGTTCCGGGGACCGTGGTACAGCAGGTCCCCCAGCAGCACCACCCGGTCCGCCTGCTCCCGCTGGACGGCGTCCACCAGGGCCCGGCAGTAGCGGGCGGAGCCGTGGAGATCGGATGCGATCAGGATTTTCATGAACAAGAACTCCTTTGTGGATGATGAGGTCATTTTACCGCAAACGGACGGGAAAGGCAACGCCCATCTTGCGGCGGGGCGCGGTTTGCGCTATAATACCTGAAGATTACTAGACAGGAGGAACGCGGCATGGAACTGCAGACAACACAGCTGCTGGATCTCTCCCACACGCTGGCAGGGGAGTATCTGGCGCGCTTTCCCTATCCCTGGGAGGCGCTGGCGGGCATTCAAGAGCTGATCCTGGAGCTGGGCCCCACGCTGCCGGCGTCGGAGTATGATCGCCCCGCCCCTGATGTTTGGGTGCACAGAAGCGCCATCGTGGCACCCACGGCTTACCTGGGGTCCCCCTGCATCATCGGCCCGGAGACGGAGATCCGCCATGGGGCCTTTATCCGGGGCTCCGCCCTGGTGGGCAGCGGCTGCGTGGTGGGAAACTCCGTGGAGCTGAAGAACGTCATCCTCTTTGACGGGGTGCAGACGCCCCACTACAACTACGTGGGGGACTCCATCCTGGGCTACAAAAGCCACATGGGGGCCGGGTCCATCACCTCCAACGTGAAGTCCGACAAGACCCTGGTGGTGGTGAAGGACGGCGCCCGCCGCATGGAGACGGGGCGGAAGAAGTTCGGCGCCATTTTGGGGGACCACGTGGAGATTGGCTGCAACAGCGTGCTGAATCCTGGCACCGTCATTGGCCGGAACACCCATGTCTATCCGGTGTCCTCCGTCCGGGGGACGGTGCCGCCGGACAGCATCTATAAAAAAGAGGGCGTCATCGTGCCCCAGAAGTAACAAACCGAGGAGGCCCACGGGCCTCCTCTGTTTTTCAGCAGTATGCGCCATCCGCCGGATGCTCCCGGGCCAAACGCTCCCAGGCCTGCCGGTAGACGGCGGCAATCTCCTCCCGGTGGCAGACCATCCGTACCCGCTCCGGCAGCGGATGGGTCTCCAGGAAGTCCCGGATGGACCCCAGGGCGACGGGAGCCGCCAGGGAAACCGGGTAGCCGTAGACGCCGGTGGAGATGGAGGAGAAGTCCACGCTTCGGATGCCGTGCTCCGCCGCCAGCGTCAGGCAGGAGCGGTAGCACGATGCCAGCAGCGCCGCCTCCCCGTGACCGCCGCCCCGCCAGATGGGGCCGGGGGTGTGGAGCACGTAGCGGGCGGGCAGGCGGTAGCCCTTTGTCAGCTTGGCCTGGCCGGTGCCGCAGCCGCCCAGGGTGCGGCACTCCGCCAGCAGCTCCGGTCCCGCGGCCGCATGGATGGCCCCGTCCACGCCGCTGCCGCCCAGCAGGGTAGTATTGGCCGCGTTGACGATGGCCTCTGCCCGGGACTGCGTGATGTCCCCCACCACGATGGAGAAGCGGTTCTCCAGCATGGGGAATTACTTGGTGCCGAAGATCCGGTCGCCGGCGTCGCCCAGACCGGGGACGATATAGCCCCGCTCATTGAGGCCCTCGTCCACGGTGCCGCAGTAAATGTCCACATCGGGGTGAGAGGACTGGATGCGGGCGATGCCCTCCGGCGCGGCCACCAGGACCATCAGCTTGATGCTGTTGTGGCAGCCACGCTCCTTCAGGGCGGAGAGGGCGGCGTCAGCGCTGCCGCCGGTGGCCAGCATGGGGTCCACCACCATGATGTCCCGCTCCGCCACATC
>CAJFNE010000109.1 GCA_904393855.1 uncultured Oscillibacter sp.
GATCGACAACGGCCGCCGGGGCCGCGCCGTCACCGGCGCCAACAACCGGGCGCTGAAGTCCCTCAGCGACCTGCTGAAGGGCAAGCAGGGCCGGTTCCGTCAGAACCTGCTGGGCAAGCGCGTGGACTACTCCGGCCGAAGCGTGATCGTGGTCGGCCCCGAGCTGAAGATCTACCAGTGCGGCGTGCCCAAGGAGATGGCCGTGGAGCTGTTCCGCCCCTTCATCATGAAGAAGCTGGTGGCCGACGGCCTGGCCAATAACATCAAGTCCGCCAAGAAGATGGTGGATAAGGGTGTCACCGAGGTGTGGGACGCCCTGGACGAGATCATCAAGGACCACCCCGTCATGCTCAACCGCGCCCCGACCCTGCACCGCCTGGGTATCCAGGCCTTTGAGCCGGTGCTGGTGGACGGCCGGGCCCTGAAGCTGCACCCCCTGAACTGCACCGCCTTCAACGCGGACTTCGACGGCGACCAGATGGCTATCCACGTGCCTCTGTCCGCCGAGGCCCAGGCGGAGGCCCGGATTCTGATGCTCTCCGCCAACAACCTGCTCCGTCCCCAGGACGGCGGCCCCGTCACCGTGCCTACCCAGGACATGGTGCTGGGCTCCTACTACCTGACCATGGACCGGATGGGCAAGGCGGAGAAGGGAGCCGAGACCATCTGGTGTGAGGACGCCGGGGACACCGGCCTGGTCTCCCAGTCTATGGTGGATGCCGACGAGTTCCTGGCCGCCAACGAGGCCCTGGCTAAGGACCAGAAGAAGGCCACTTACCGGCCCATCCATGTCTACGCCAGCGAGGACGAGGCCCTCATGGCCTACAACGAGGGCGTTATCGGCCCCCACTGCCCGGTGCTGGTGCGCCGCACCCTGACCGTGGACGGCGAGACCTATACCCGCGTGGTGGAGGTGACGCCGGGCCGTATCATCTTCAACCAGAATATTCCCCAGGACCTGGGCTTTGTGGATCGGACCGACCCGAACCACGTGTGCGACTACGAGATCACCAAGACCTGCGGCAAGAAGCAGCTGGGAGAGATCGTCGACAAGACCATCAACAAGCACGGCTTCACCGTGGCGGCGGAGGTGCTGGATGCCATCAAGGCCACCGGCTACCACTACTCCACCCGGGCCGCCATCACCGTTTCCATCGCGGATATGACCATCCCGCCCCAGAAGTACGAGATGGTGGCCGCCTCCGAGCGGCAGGTGCTGGAGATTGAAAACCAGTACAAGATGGGCTTCATGACGGAGCATGAGCGGTACAAGCAGGTGGTGCAGGTGTGGGAAAAGACCACGGAGGACGTCTCCACCGCCCTGCAGGAGAACCTGGACCGCTACAACCCCATCTTCATGATGGCGGACTCCGGCGCCCGTGGCTCCATGAAGCAGATCCGTCAGCTGGCCGGCATGCGCGGCCTGATCGCCAACACCGCCGGCCGCACCATCGAGATCCCCATCAAGGCAAACTACCGGGAGGGCCTGACGGCCCTGGAGTACTTCGTCTCCAGCCGCGGCGCCCGAAAGGGCCTGGCGGACACCGCCCTGCGGACCGCCGACTCCGGTTACCTGACCCGCCGGATGGTGGACGTCTCCCAGGACGTGATCATCCGGGAGAAGGACTGCCACGTGACCCACGGCATCAAGGTCTCCGAGATCAGCGAGAACGGCCAGGTCATCGAAAAGTTCTCCGACCGGCTTCACGGCCGCTTCCTGGTGGGCGACGTGGTGGACGCCGACACCGGCGAGGTGCTGATCTCCAATACCCGCATGATGACCTCCGCCGACGCCAAGATTCTGGAGACCCGCAAGTGGGTTCAGCAGAATCCCCGGCCGGAGGACCGCTGCGCTTTCGACCCGGCGTCGGATGAACGCCCCACCGTCATGATCCGCACGGTGCTGACCTGTAAGGCCCACAGCGGCGTGTGCGCCAAGTGCTACGGCATGAACCTGGCCACCCAGCAGCCGGTGGGCCCCGGCGAGGCCGTCGGCATCATCGCCGCCCAGTCCATCGGCGAGCCCGGTACCCAGCTGACCATGCGGACGTTCCACACCGGCGGTCTGGCCGGCGGCGACATCACCCAGGGTCTTCCCCGTGTGGAGGAGCTGTTTGAGGCCCGTAAGCCCAAGCGGATGGCCACACTCAGTGAGATCGGCGGTGCCGTGAAGTTCGAGGAGGCCGCCAAGGGCAGTTTGCTGAACATCATCGTCACGGCTCCCGACGGGGATACCCGCACCTACGCGGTGCCCCACACGGGCCTGCTGGTGAAGGACGGCGACGTGATCGAGGCCGGCTGCCAGCTGACCTACGGCGCGCTGAACCCCCACGACGTGCTGCGCATCCGGGGCGCCGACGCGGTGTACAACTACCTGATCCAGGAGGTCCTGCGAGTGTACCGCCAGCAGGGCGTGGATATCAACGATAAGCACATTGAGGTCATCGTCCGCCAGATGATGCGCAAGGTGCGCCTGGAGGACGCCGGCGACACGAAGCTGCTGGACGGCTCCATGGTGGACGTTCTGGAGCTGGACGACGCCAACGCCGAGATCGACCGCCGCACCGCCGCCGGGGAGACCCAGGAGAACGGCGAGCCCCTGCGGAAGGCTGTGGGCACCCAGCTGCTGATGGGCATTACCAAGGCGTCCCTGGCCACGGACTCCTTCCTGTCCGCCGCCTCCTTCCAGGAGACCACCAAGGTCCTGACGGAGGCCGCCATCAAGGGCAAGGCCGACCACCTGGTGGGCTTGAAGGAGAATGTCATCATCGGCAAGCTGATCCCCGCCGGCACCGGCTTGCAGCTCTACCACAAGTTTGACGAGCGCGACCCGTCGGCGGAGGAGACTCCCGCCGAAGAGACGGTGGCAGAGGAGGAGATTCCCGCCGCCGCGGAGGCGTAAGCGCCATCCCAAAATCAAGAGGGCCGCGGAATTCCGCGGCCCTCTGTTCTGCTCCCACCCGCCGCTGACGTAAGCGCGGGGGACGGTTGCCGCGTTTGCGGGAAAACAGCGCGGGAGCCACTTTTCGGAAAGCTTCCATGGAAATTTTTCAATGGAAAAGACTCTTGACGGATTTGGAAGGGCATGGTATAATCTGAAACTGCGCGGATATGTCAATTTGTCCGCGATTTTGCCATGCGTTTCAGGAGGAAAACCGCCGTGATCACGGAGCTGAGCACCCAAGAGAAGGTCATCGGCGTCAAGCAGTCCCGCAAGGCCATCCGGGATGGACGGGCAAAGCGGGTGTTTCTGGCCTGTGACGCCGATCCGGCGATCACCGGCCCCGTGGCCGAGACCTGTGCCGCCGCCGGCATCCCCGTGGAGGAGGGGCACACCATGGCCCAGCTGGGTCAGGCCTGCCGCATCACCGTGGGAGCGGCCGTGGTGGCCGTTCTATAATTTGGTTTTTTCGGAATAACCTCCGGGTTTTCCGCAAAAAATAGAGGCTGCTGGCGCAGCCCCTCAATCATGTAAGAAAGGAGAACAGGAATGCCTACTTTTAACCAGCTGGTCCGGAAGGGACGGGAGCAGGCTTCTTACAAGTCCGCTTCTCCCGCGCTGCAGTTTGGTCTGAACACCCTGAAGACCAAGACCACCGATCTGCCTTCTCCCCAGAAGAGAGGCGTGTGCACCGCCGTGAGAACCGCGACCCCCAAGAAGCCCAACTCCGCTCTGCGTAAGATCGCCCGTGTGCGTCTGACCAACGGCTATGAGGTCACCGCCTATATTCCCGGCGTTGGCCACTCCCTGCAGGAGCACTCCGTGGTGATGATCCGCGGCGGCCGTGTCAAGGACCTCCCCGGCGTTCGGTACCACATCATCCGCGGTACGCTGGATGCCCAGGGCGTGCAGGGCCGCATGCAGGCCCGTTCCAAGTACGGTGCCAAGCGTCCCAAGCAGAAGTAAGTTCTGCGAACACTGAAAAGCTTTGCCGAATAGGTTTATATATAAGGAAGCAAACCTCTTTGGCAGGCATACACAAAGGGCTGCAAGACGCCTTTTGAGTACCTATGAGATCATAGAAAATTATGAAGGAGGGAAGCATAGTGCCCAGAAGAGGTAATGTTCCCAAGAGAGAAGTTCTGCCCGATCCCATCTACGGCTCCGTCCTGGTGACGAAGCTGATCAACAGCATCATGCTGGACGGCAAGAAGGGTGTGGCGCAGAAGGTGGTCTATGAGGCCTTCGACCAGATCAAGGAGAAGACCGAGAAGGACCCCGTGGAAGTTTTCACCCAGGCGATGGAGAATGTCATGCCCAGCCTGGAGGTCAAGGCCCGCCGTGTGGGCGGCGCCAACTATCAGGTCCCCATGGAGGTGCGTCCCGCCCGCCGGCAGACCCTGGGTCTTCGGTGGCTGACCGCCTATTCCCGCTCCCGCAGCGAGCGCACCATGGCGGAGCGTCTGGCCGGCGAACTGATGGACGCCGCCAACAATACCGGCGCAGCGGTCAAGAAGCGCGAGGAAGTTCACAAGCAGGCGGAAGCCAACAAGGCCTTCGCGCATTTCCGCTGGTAAGTTAGGAGAGACAGTATGCCGAGAAAAACACCGCTTGAAAATACCCGCAATATCGGCATTATGGCTCACATCGACGCGGGCAAGACCACGACAACCGAGCGGATCTTGTTCTACACGGGTGTGAACTATAAGATCGGTGAGACCCATGATGGCACTGCCACCATGGACTGGATGGCCCAGGAACAGGAGCGCGGCATCACCATCACGTCCGCAGCCACTACCTGCTACTGGTCCGGGTCCAAGAACCAGTTCAAGCCCACCCGGATCAATATCATTGACACCCCGGGTCACGTGGACTTCACCGTGGAGGTGGAGCGCTCCCTGCGGGTGCTGGATGGTTCTGTCACCGTGCTGTGCGCCAAGGGCGGCGTGGAGCCCCAGTCTGAGACTGTGTGGCGCCAGGCCGACAACTACAAGGTCCCCCGGATGATCTACGTCAACAAGATGGACATCATGGGCGCTGACTTCTACAACGTACTGCGGATGGTGGATGAGCGCCTGAAGTGCAACGCGGTGCCCATCCAGCTCCCCATCGGCAGCGAGGATACCTTCAAGGGTATCATCGACCTGATCGAGATGGACGCGGACATCTACTACGATGACCTGGGCAAGGACATGCGTGTGGAGCCCATTCCCGCCGACATGATGGACCTGGCCAATGAGTACCACGAGAAGCTGATGGACGCCGTTTCCATGTTCGACGACGAGATCATGGAGGCGTACCTGGGTGGCGAGGAGGTGCCGCAGGAGAAGATCCGCGCGGCGATCCGCAAGGCCACCGTGGCCAACGAGATGGTGCCCGTCACCTGCGGTACTTCCTACAAGAACAAGGGCGTGCAGAAGCTGCTGGACGCGATCGTGGACTATATGCCCTCTCCTCTGGACATCCCCGCCATCAAGGGTGTGAACCCCAAGACCGACGAGGAAGAGGAGCGGCATCCCGACGACAACGCCCCCTTCTCCGCGCTGGCGTTCAAGATCATGACCGACCCCTATGTGGGCCGTCTGAGCTTCTTCCGCGTGTACTCCGGCCATCTGTCCACCGGCTCCGCCGTGCTGAACAGCACCAAGAACGTCAAGGAGCGCATGGGCCGAATTCTGCAGATGCACGCCAACCACCGGGAGGATCTGGAGGAGGTTTACTCCGGCGACATCGGCGCCGCCGTGGGTCTGAAGAACACCACCACCGGCGACACCCTGTGCGATGAGAAGGCCCCCATCATCCTGGAGTCCATGGAGTTCCCCGAGCCGGTTATCCGCGTGGCCATCGAGCCCAAGACCAAGGCTGGTCAGGAGAAGATGACCATGGCTCTGCTGAAGCTGGCCGAGGAGGACCCCACCTTCAAGACCTGGACCGACGAAGAGACCGGCCAGACCATCATCGCCGGCATGGGCGAGCTGCACCTGGAGATCATCGTGGACCGCCTGCTGCGGGAGTTCAAGGTGGAGGCCAACGTGGGCGCACCTCAGGTCGCCTACAAGGAGACCATCAAGAAGGCCGTGGATCAGGAGACCAAGTACGCCCGTCAGTCCGGCGGCAAGGGCCAGTACGGCCATGTCAAGATCCATGTGGAGCCCAACGAGTCCGGCAAGGGCTACGAGTTCGTCAACGCCATCGTGGGCGGCGCGGTTCCCAAGGAGTATATCCCGGCTGTCGACGCCGGTATCCAGGGCGCCATGAACGCCGGTGTTGTGGCCGGCTTCCCTGTGGTGGACGTGAAGGTCACCCTGTACGACGGCTCCTATCACGAGGTGGACTCCTCCGAAATGGCGTTCAAGATCGCCGGCTCCATGGCCTTCAAGGAG
>CAJFNE010000110.1 GCA_904393855.1 uncultured Oscillibacter sp.
CCGGGCGTCCCCGAAGGCGCCCACGCCGGGCAGGATGATCCGATCCGCCGCCCGGAGGCGGCCGGCGTCGCCGGTGACCTCCGCCGCAAGGCCCAGAGCCCTGAGGCTGGACACCAGGGAAAACAGGTTCCCCACGCCGTAGTCTACAATTGCGATCATGTGAGCACACCTTTCGTGCTGGGAATCTCATCCCGGTGCTTTTCGTCCAGGGCCACGGCCATCTTCAAGGCCCGGCCCGTGCCCTTGAACACCGCCTCCAGGATGTGGTGGGTGTTCTCTCCAGCCAGGAGCCGGATGTGCAGGGACATGGGGCACTCCCGGACGAAAGCCAGCCAAAACTCCTTGGCCAGCTCCGTGTCGAAATCCCCCACCTTCTGGGCCGGCAGGTCCACGGACCAGCCCAGGTAGTCCCGGCCGGAGAGGTCGCAGGCGATGAGCGCCAGGGTCTCGTCCATGGGCAGGAGGAACTGGCCGTAGCGGGTGATGCCTCGCTTGTCCCCCAGGGCCTGGGCGAAAGCCCGCCCCAGGCAGATTCCCGTGTCCTCCACGCTGTGGTGGCCGTCCACCTGGGTGTCCCCCTGGCAGGAGACCGTCAGGTCAAAGTCCCCGTGGCGGGCGAACAGCTCCAGCATGTGGTCCAGGAACCCCACGCCGGTGGCGATGTCCGCTTTCCCGGCGCCGTCCAGGTTCAGGGAGAGCTGAATCCGCGTCTCCCGGGTATCGCGTTGGATGGATGCAGTGCGCATAGAGCACCTCCTTTAAACTTCCAGCAGATGGGTGAGCTGCTCCACCAGGGCGGCCATCTGCGCGCGGGAGCCGATGGTGATGCGGATGAAGTCCCGGATGCGGTCGGCGTCGAACCAGCGCACCAGGATGCCGTTTTCCTTGAGCGTTTCATAGAGCTCCCGGCCGGACAGGCGGCCGTGGCGGGCGAACACGAAGTTGGCGCTGGAGGGGAGCGCGGAGAAGCCGAGCGTCTCCAGGGCCGCCACGGTGCGGGTCCGGGTCTCCCGGATGGCGGCGGTGCAGGCCTGGAAGTACTCGTCGTCCTCCACGGCGGCGGCGCCGGCCAGGATGGAGAGGCGGTTGACGTTGTAGGGATTGAAGCTGTACTTCACCCGGTTCAGGGCGGCGATCAGCTCCCCGCTGCCCAGGGCGTAGCCCACCCGTCCGCCGGCCAGGGATCGGCTCTTGGACATGGTCTGGGTCACCAGGAGGTTGTCATAGCGGGGGATTAGGGGCACGCAGCTCTCCGCACCGAAGTCCACATATGCCTCGTCCACGATCACCACCCGGTCCGGGTCCGCCTCCAGCAGATGCTGGATGTGGGAGCGGGGCACGGCGATGCCGGTGGGGGCGTTGGGGTTGGCGATGACGATGGTGCCGGGAAAGTCCAGGTAGTCCTCCACGTGCAGGGTGAAGTCCTCCCGCAGGGGGATCATCCGGGCGTCCAGGCCGAAGAGGGCGGCCTGGGAGCGGTAGAAGCTGTAGGTGATGTCCGGATAGGCCACCGGCCGCCCCTGGCCGCAGAAGGCCCGGAAGGCGAAAGCCAGCACCTCGTCGGACCCGTTGGCGGGCAGGACGTTTTCCGGCTGGAGCTTGTAGCGGCGGGCCAGCGCGCCCACCAGGTGGGCGCAGGTGGGGTCGGAGTAGAGGTAGAGCTTCTCCACCTCCTCTCGGGAGAGGGCCTCCACCACCTGGGGGGAGGGGAGGAAAGGACTCTCGTTGGTGTTCAGCTTGATGTAGGGCTGGTCCTGGGGCTGCTCGCCGGGGGTGTAGGGGGCCAGGCGGGCGGCCTCCGGAGAGAGGAATCTGCTCATGGAATCACCTCTTCTGTCGGGGAATCGGACCGGCGGATGAGTACCGACCGGGCGTGGGCCTCCAGGCCCTCCCGCCGGGCAAAGTCCGCGATGCGGGGGGCGGCCTCCGCCAGGGCCGCCGCGTCATAATAGAGGAAGCTGGACTTCTTCACGAAGTCGTCCACGCTCAGGGGGCTGGAGAACCGGGCGGTGCCGCTGGTGGGCAGAGTGTGGTTGGGACCGGCGAAATAGTCCCCCAGGGCCTCCGGGGCGCTGCGGCCCAGGAAGATGCTGCCGGCGTGCTTCACTCGGGGCAGCAGAGCGAAAGGATCGTCCACGCACAGCTCCAGGTGCTCCGGGGCGATGCGGTTGGCGGCCTCCACCGCCGCCTCCAGACTGCCGGCGACGATGATCTTGCCGTTTTGATCTATGGACTGCCGGGCAATGTCCCGCCGGGGCAGAGCCGCCAGCTGGGCCTCCACCTCCCTCTGAACCGATTCCGCCAGGGAAGGGCTGTCCGTCACCAGTACCGGGGAGGCCAGCACGTCGTGCTCCGCCTGACTCAAAAGGTCCGCCGCCACCCAGGCGGGGTTGCTGTTCCCGTCCGCCAGCACCAGGATCTCACTGGGGCCGGCGATCATGTCGATGGCCACCTGGCCGAAGACCTTCCGCTTGGCGGTGGCCACAAAGATGCCGCCGGGGCCCACGATCTTGTCCACGCGCGGCACGCTCTCCGTGCCGTAGGCCAGGGCCGCCACCGCCTGGGCGCCGCCCAGCTTGAAGATCCGGTCAGCCCCGGCGATCCTGGCCGCCGCCAGGGCCGCGGGGCTGATGGCGCCGGTCTCGTCCGGCGGCGTCACCAGCACGATCTCGCTCACCCCGGCGATCTTGGCCGGGATCACGTTCATCAAAATGGTGGAGGGGAAGGCCACCGGGCTGCTGGGCACGCAGACACCCACTTTTTCGATGGGGGTATACCGCTGGCCCATAACGATACCGGGCCGATCGGCCAGGACGAAGTTCCGGTGGACCTGCTGCTCATGGAAGCGGCGGATATTCTCCGCCGCCAGGCGCAGAGTTTCCCGGAAGTCCTCATCCAGAGAGGACCAGGCGGCCTCGACTTCCTCCGGCGATACCGCCAGGTCGGTGAGGTCCGCGCCGTTGAATTGGCGGGTATAGTCCCGGAGGGCATCGTCACCCCGCCGGCGGACCTCCGCCAGAATCGCGTCCACGGCGGCGCTGACGTCCTCCTCCGCCTGGATATCCCGGTTCAGGATCTGCTCCGGCGTCAGCTGGTCCAAATCGTAAATGCGCATCATGCCGTTGTCACCTCCGCCAGCTTCTGCAAAAGGGCGTCGATCTCCCGACGGTGGAACTGATAGCTGGCCCGGTTGGCAATCAGCCGGGCGGAGATAGGCAGGAATTCCGTCAGCACCCGCAGGTGGTTCTCCCGCAGGGTGGTGCCCGTCTCCACGATGTCCACGATCACGTCGGAGAGTCCCAGCAGGGGGGCCAGTTCGATGGAGCCGTTCAGCTGGATCATGTCAATGTCCCGGCCCTGGTCGGCGTAGTAGTCCCGGGCGATGTGGACGAACTTGGTAGCCACCCGCAACGTGCGGGCGGGATCGTCCACGAAGTCCTGGGGACCCGCCACGCACATGCGGCACTTGCCCAGGCCCGTGTCCAGCAGCTCATACACGTCGGCCCCGGATTCCACCAGGATGTCCTTGCCCACGATGCCGATGTCCGCCGCCCCGTGCTCCACGTAGATGGCCACGTCGCTGGGCTTCACCAGGAAGTAGCGGATGCCGGCGGCGGGATTCTCCACCACCAGCTTCCGGGAGTCCTTGTAGTTCTCCGGGCAGCCGTAGCCCACGCTAGCCAGCAGGTCATAGACCTTGTCCCCCAGGCGGCCCTTGGGCAGGGCCACGTTCAGCATCACCGGGGCGTCCGCCTCCGCCGCGGGAGCGTCGGAGAGGCGGTCCAGCTCATCTAAGTACAGGGCGAAGCCGATGGCCTTGGCGCCGGGGCGGAACTGCTCCGCCAGGGGATCGTACTGGCCGCCTTTCAGCACCGCCCGGGGGAGGCCCGCCAGATAGCCCTGGAGCACCAGGCCGTTATAGTACTCCATGTCGTTGACCAGGGACAGGTCCAGCCGCAGTCCCTCCGTCCGCCCCTCCCGGGCCAGCGCTTCGCCCAGAGCCCGCAGCTCGGAGAGGGCCGCGCCCATGGCGGCGTTGAGGGCCAGGGGCTCCGCCTGGGCCAGCACCTGCTCCCAGGGGCCGGTCAGCGTGCTGAGACGGCACAGGGCGTCGGCCCCCTGCTGGGAGAGGCCCGCCGCGGCGGCTCGGGCCCGCAGCTCATGCTGGTTCTTGTTGCGGATGCAGGTCAGGAGACGGGGACGGATGGACTCCGGCGCGCCCACGGCGTCCAGCAGCCCGGTGACAAAGCCCATGTGGCTGATCTCCAGTGCCGCGTCCCGCCCCGTTAGGGCCAGGCTCCGCAGGGCCAGGGACACCGTCTGGGCCGTGGCGGCGCCGTCCACCGCGCCGATGCACTCCAGGCCGATCTGCCGGATCTCCTGGAAAGTGCGGCTCTCCCGGCTGGGACGGTAGACGTTCTCCGCATAGTAGAAGCGGCCGCAGGCCCCCGGCTCCACCTGAGCGTTCTTGGCGATGGAGAGGGTCACGTCCGGCTTCAGGGCCAGCAGGCGGCCGTCCAGGTCCGTAAAGGTGATGATCTGCTCGCTGGGGAGGAACCGGCGGTTCTCCTGATAGAGGCCGTACTCCTCAAAGCGGCTCATATGGTACTGCCGGAAGCCGGCCTGCTGGTACAGCATCCGCAGCTGTAACGAGATCCGCTCCTGCGGCTTGAGAATATTCCAATCCAGATCCATGGGTGGCGACCTCCCGTGTAGATACGATTTCCGAGAATATTTTACCGGGTTTGATTAACAAAGTAAAGTGGTAATTCGGTAGCAAGTGAAATTCTGCCCTTTGCACAAAGGAAAGGAGAAAACGGAAACCGGATACAGGGATTTTACACCCCGTATCCGGTTTTTGCAATCACTTCACCAGGGACATGGTGAAGATGCAGGAGAAGTAGTTTTCCGTCTCGTCCTCCGGGATCAGCATATGCCACCCCTGGGCGACCTGGAAATTGCGGTTTTCCGTCTGGATGGAGACCTCCACCGACTCCAGGCGCTGCTGGAAGCCCTTGTCCCACCACTGGTTCAGGTCCTCCAGCAGCGGGGTCCGCTGAAAGCTCCAGAAGGGGGTGTCCTCCGGGGCCCAGGCGAAGGCAGCGACCGCCGCCGCCATGGTGTTGAGGGGGGCGGAGAGCCATTCGGCGGTGTTCTCCGCCCGGCAGGTGAGGGTGACGGCGGTGAGGCGGCCGTCCTCCACGGTGTAGTGGAAGGCTGGACCCTCCTGCCAGTCGCCGGTGGCGGAGAACACGATGGTGTTCGGGTCCTGGGGGCGCTCCCGCCGGTTCCCATGCTCATCCAGCTCATAGGAGAACTCCATGCCCAGGTAGCGGGCCTGGCGGTTGAAGTTCTCCGCGAACTCCGCCACCGTCAGGTCTCCCCGGTTGGGAGGCAGCTGGGAGGCGCTGTTGGCTGTCTCGCCCACGGCCAGCGCCGCCGCCCCCGCCAGCAGCCAGAGAACCGCCCGCCAGCTTTGGAAGGGCTTGGTGGTGTAGGCCACCTCCTCGTCCCAGGGCTGGGACTCCCCCCGGTAGGCCCGGAGGATGCAGCGGATGGCCTGCACCAGGGAGACGATGGGAATTCCCAGGCCCAGGGCGTGCCAGAGCATCCGGAAGTGCCGGGTGAAAGCCTCGCCGTAGGAGAGGCGGGAGCCGTCAGGCCTGGCCAGGCGCATCCCCAGCAAAGCCTTGCCGGGGGTGGAGCCCAGGAAGTGAATCAGCAGCGGCTCCAGCGTCAGCAGCGCGATCTGGACCAGAATGCCCAGCAGGGTGCCATTGGCCAGGGCAGGGTTTTGCCCCAGGAGGGCAAGAATGGTGAGCAGCAGGCACAGCATCAGAGATTCGTCCAGGAACCGGGCAAAGAAGCGGCGGACCAGGCCCGGTGCCGGGGGCAGGGTGTCCGTCGCCGGCAGGGGGGCGGCGGGGGACTCCGCCCACCAGGTTTCCGCCTGGGGCCTGGGCAGGGCCGGGGCGTCCAGGTCGGAGAGGTACCTGGCGGCGTTCAGGGTGGAGAAAGTCTCGCCGGAGCGGCGCAGGGCGCCGCAGACGGTCTCCACCCGCTCCTGGGACGCCCGCTCCCCCTGGAGCTCCGCCAAGCGGCGGTCCAGTACCGCGGCCAGGGACGCACTGCCGCTGCGCAGGGCCTTCAGCTCCTCCACGCTGACCCCCAGCCGCCGCAGCAGCTTGATCTTCTCCAGCAGCTCCAGGTCCGCCTCACTGTAATCCCGGTAGCCGTTCTTCCGCCGGGC
>CAJFNE010000111.1 GCA_904393855.1 uncultured Oscillibacter sp.
GGAAAGGAGGAGCAAGGGAGCGGGCGGATGACGTCTTTTTTGCCACAGGCATAAAAAGACGTCGGAGCAAAGCGGACTTTGCTCCGACGTGGTACGCCCTGAGGGATTCGAACCCCCGGCCTTCTGGTCCGTAGCCAGACGCTCTATCCAGCTGAGCTAAGGGCGCATGTCCTAACCGGACAGCTTAATTATGATAGCATATCTGTCTGCGAATTGCAAGCGTTTTTTGAAATTTTTTCATCCTTTCTTTGGGCCTTGTAAAAAATCGGGGGATATGATATAATACGACAAGATTGTATTTGGAAAGTGGTGGGCTCCATGGATCAGTATCCCATTAAAACTGTAACGTTCGGCGGCTTTGATAAGCAGGACGTCATCCAATATATTGAACGCGCCGCGGAGGCACAAAGAGCCCTACAGGAGGAAATGGACGGTCTGAAAGAACATCTGGCCGTCCTGCAAGAGGAGAACGCCGCCCAGAGCTCCCAGCTGGAGGAGCTGACGGCGGAGCGGGACCGTCTTCGGAGCGAGCTGACCCGGGAGACCCAGGCCCGGCAGGAGCTGGAGACCCTCAAGCCTCTGCGGGCGGAGGTGGAGCGGCTGCGGCCGGATGCCGAGGCCTATGCCCAGTTCCGGGAGCGGATCGGCGCCATCGAGTGCGAGGCCCGGAAGCGGGCCGCGGACCTGGAGCTGGCCACCGAGACTCAGCTGCGCAAGACCGTGGCGCTGTTCCAGGAGCAGTATCAGGCCCTCATGAGCACCTTTGAGGCCGCCGCCGGCCACGTGACCGGGGAGCTGCGGAAGGTGGAGGTCAACCTGGCCCAGCTGCCCCGTACCATGGATCAGTCCGGCGCGGAGTTGAAGGCCCTGTCTGTCCGGCTGGAAGAGGAGATCCAGAAGAAGAAAAACCAATGATAGGAAAAGACGCGCCTGACGGCGCGTCTTTTTTCGGTCTTAGGGGATTTCCAGCCGGGGACCGGGCAGAAACTCCTCGCCCGCCGCCGCCATCTCCAGGGAACCGGCAGAGAGCTCCGTCAGCCGAGGGGCGAAGGCCTCCGCGCCGCCGGCAGGGAAGGCCGCCCGCAGGCGGATGTCCGCACCGTAGTCCGCGTCCCGCACCACGCCGCCGCAGGCAGCGATTTCCAGCTTCATCCGCTCGAACAGGGGATAGGTGCAGGGCACGTCCCACAGCGTCCAGAGGGACATCTCGGCAGCGCCCACCGCCTGCAGGGCATCCTTGGCGCCTCGGGTGTAGGCCCGGGTCAGGCCGCCTGCCCCCAGCAGGATGCCGCCGAAGTAGCGGGTCACCACGCAGCAGACGTTGGTGATCTCCGCCCGCTGGAACACGTTCAGCATGGGCTGGCCTGCGGTGCCTTGGGGCTCCCCGTCGTCGGAGTAGCGGACGGGGCCCTCCCGCAGCAGGTAGCACCAGCAGTTGTGGCGGGCGTCGTAGTATTGCTTCTTCATCTCCTCGATGCGGGCGCGGGCCTCCGCCTCGCTCTCCACCCGCCAGATGTGGCTGATGAAACGGGAGCGCTTCTCCACGAACTCGCTCTCTCCGTTCTCATAGGGGACCCGATAGGATGTCATAGGCTGCCTCCTGCATGCTTTTTCCGGCAACTGGGAGGGGGGAGTCACTCTGCCAGAAAGGGCTCCACCTGCCCCAGGGTCCGGGGGCCGCACACCGCCGTCACGGCGATGTCCTCCCCATACTCCACGTTCTCCACCTTGGCCTCCCGGTAGAGCATGTCCAGCAGGACGCCCTTGTCATAGGGGAGGTGAAGAGTCACCCGCCGGGTGCCCTTGTCCAGCCGCTGGTCGATCATCTCCAGCAGCTTATCCACACCCTCGCCGGTCTTGGCGGAGATGGCGCAGATGTCCGCCCCATGGGGCATGATCTCCCCGGGGGGCAGGCAGTCCGCCTTGTTGAATACGTCGATGCGGGGCAGTTCGCCCGCCCCCAGCTCCAGGATCAGATTCTCCACCACCTGGGCCTGCTGCTGCCACTCCGGGTTGGACACGTCGATCACGTGGAGCAGCAGGTCCGCGTACTCCAGCTCCTCCAGCGTGGCCTTGAAGGCCTCCACCAGCTGGTGGGGGAGCTTGCGGATAAAGCCCACCGTGTCGGAGATCACCACGTCCAACGTGTCGCTGACGGTGAGAAGCCGGCTGGTGGTGTCCAGGGTGTCAAAGAGGCGGTTGTTGGCGGGGATGCCCGCACCGGTGAGGCGGTTCAAAAGGGTGGACTTGCCGGCGTTGGTGTAACCCACAATGGCCACCACGGGGATCTCATTCTTCCGCCGCTGCTGGCGCTGGGTGGAGCGCACCCGGCGGACCTCCTCCAGGTCCGCCCGAAGCTTGTCGATCTTCCGGTGGATGTGGCGGCGGTCCGTCTCCAGCTGGGTTTCGCCGGGGCCCTTGGAGCCAATGGGACCCCGGCCGCTGGTGCCCGCCTGGCGCTCCAGGTGGGTCCACATGCCGGTGAGCCGGGGCAGCAGATACTGGTACTGGGCCAGCTCCACCTGGAGCCGGCCCTCTTTCGTCTTGGCCCGCTGGGCGAAGATGTCCAGGATCAGACCGCAGCGGTCCAGCACCTGGACCCCCAAGAGCTGGGTCAGCACCCGCATCTGGGAGGGGGAGAGGTCATTGTCAAAGATTACCATGGTGGCGCCGGTGTTCTCGCAGTAGAGTTGTACCTCCGCCGCTTTCCCCTCGCCGATGAAGGTCCGGGGGTCTGGGGAAGCCCGGTTCTGCAGCACGATGCCCACCGTCTCGCCGCCGGCGGTCTCCACCAGGGCGGAGAGCTCCTCCATGGTGTCCTCGTCGGCGTTTTCCTCTTTCTTCAGCACCGGGGAGTGCAGCCCCACCAGCACCACCTTGTCTCGGATTTCCTTGGTTGTCTCCTGCATGAAAGCTCCTTGTTATTCGGTCGATTTTATAACTTCCGCCCCAGAGGTGCTCCTGGCGGATCTTCTGCCCTCAGCGCGTGTATGCCTCCACGATCAATCCGGTGTAGGCCCGGTGGACGCCGCCCTGGTCCGGGGCGTAGAAGGGAGGAATGGCATCACTGAGCCCACCGGAGAGGTTCAGATCCTGGACGTACATTTTTTGGCACACCAGCACCAGCTCCGCCTCGTCAAAGAACGGGGCGTCCCCGGCGCCGTAACGGACCGTCAGGCCGCACGCCGCGATCTTGTCCACGTCCCGTCCGCTTTTGGCGCCGCAGTAGCCCATGATTTTCTTTTCCTTTTCCGGCAGTACGGAGAGGGTGAAGTAGTCCTGGGCCTCCAGGAATTGATACGTATACCGCTCCGGGCGGACGTAGACCGTGCACACCGGCAGATTCCACAGCCGGCCCGCCTGGCCCCAGCCGATGGTCATGGTGTTGCAGCCGGTCCGGTCACCGGCGGTCAGCAGGGCGTTCTGCCTGCCCCAGAAGTGAGTCAGGTTCAGATCCAGCGCGTTGGTCTCGATGCGATGCAGATTCATGGTACGGCACTCCTCTCAGAACATTCTAATTCCTAGTATATGCGAACGGCGGAAAAAAGTAAATCCCCAAAGGTGCAGGACAGGCAGTTCAAAGCGGCGGCATGGCAATCGCCATGCCGCCGCTGGATGCGGAGCCGCCGGTTTCCCCGGGAAACTCAGATCAGTCCCTGCACCAGGATCACCAGGATCAGCAGGGGCAGGATGAACTGGAAGTAGGGCTTCAGCCAGCGGGCCATTTTGAGGCCGGTGCCGGTGTTGGCCTCCGCCAGGTACTTGTCGAATCCCCAGCCCCACTTGCTGACGCAGAAGAGCAGATAGATCAGGGAGCCGATGGGCAGCAGCAGGTTGCTGACCAGGAAGTCCTCAATGTCCAGGATCTGGCCGCCGTTGGGGGCGTTGGGCAGGACCAGCTCGAAGTACCAGAGGTTGTAGCCCAGCACGCAGGGCAGGCTGGCCAGCAGCATGAACACGCAGCAGAGGATCGTGGACTTCTTCCGGGACCAGCCGAAGTTGTCCATGCAGCTGGCCAGGATGTTCTCAAACACCGCCAACACCGTGGTGAAGCTGGCGAAGGTCATGAACAGGAAGAACAGCGCGCCCCAGATCTGGCCGCCGGCCATATTGACGAACACCCGGGGCAGCGTCAGGAAGATCAGCGAGGGACCGCTGTCCGGCTGGATGCCGAAGCTGAAGCAGGCGGGGAAGATGATCATGCCGGACATGAAAGCCACAAAGGTGTCCAGGCAGCAGATCCGCACCGCCTCGCCGGGCAGGGTGTGCTCCTTGGACATGTAGCTGCCGAAGATCTCCATGGCGGCGATACCCAGGCTCAGCGTGAAGAAGGACTGGTTCATGGCGGCCACGATGACGTTGCCGATGCCGACCTCGCCGGCTCGCTGGAAGTCCGGCAGCAGATAGAACTTCACGCCCTCGATGGCGTTATCCAGCGTCAGGCTGTTGACGGCCAGGATCACGATCAGCACCAGCAGGCAGATCATCATCCACTTGCTGATCCGCTCCAGGCCCTTCTGCAGGCCGAAGCTGCACACGATGAAGCCCACCAGCACGGTGATGACCATCCAGAGGGCCATCTCACCGGGATTGGCCAGCATATCGCTCCACACGGCGTCCACGCCGGCGGCATCCAGGCCGTTGAAGGTGCCGGTGGCGAACTTAACGCAGTAGCCCAGCATCCAGCCGGAAACTGTGGTATAGTACATCATCAGCAGACAGCAGCCGATGATGCAGAACCAGCCGTGAAGATGCCATTTGCTGCCCTTGGGCTCCAGGGTCTTGTAGCCCAGGACGGCGCTCTTGCGGCTGGCACGGCCCACGGCCAGCTCCATGGTCAGGATGGGCACGCCCATGATGATCAGGGAGATGATGTAGAACAGAACGAACACGCCGCCGCCGTTGGCGCCGGTGACGTAGGGGAACTTCCAGACGTTGCCGATGCCGATGGCACAGCCGGCGCTGACCAGAATGAAACCCAGCCGGGACTGGAAATTTTCACGTTGCATGAGACCGAATCTTCCTCTCTTTTCACACACATTTCAGGGGCGAAAAAAGAGAACGGTCTGCCCGTTCCAAATTCCCGCCCTTGGGACGTTTCTATGGTAGCGGACTGCCGGGAGAAAGTCAAGTCCTGAAACAGAGAAAAGTGGAAGTTTCCGTGGATTTCTTGCAATCTGTCTGCTATAATTGGGAAAAACGGAAAGGGAGGCGGCGGACCATGCAGGTATTGGTGGTCGTGGACATGCAGAACGACTTTGTCTCCAGTGCGCTGGGCACCCCGGAGGCTCGGGAGATCGTGTCCCGCGTGGCAGACCGGGCAGCGGCGGCGAAAGAGCGGGGGGAGGAGATCCTCTTCACCAGGGACACCCACGAGGAGGGCTATCTGGACACCCAGGAGGGGAGGAAGCTGCCCGTGCCCCACTGCATCCGGGGAACCTGGGGCTGGGAGATCGTGGAGCCCCTGCAAACATACGCGGAACACCCCATCGACAAGCCCACCTTTGGAAGCCAGTTCCTGGGGGCGCTGCTGAAGGCCCGGGATGAGGACCTGCGCCGCCAGGGGAAGCCGGGGGTGGAGCGGGTGACGCTCATCGGACTATGCACGGATATCTGCGTGATCTCCAACGCCCTGCTGATCAAGGCCTTCCTGCCGGAGGCGGAGGTGGCGGTGGACGCCTCCTGCTGCGCCGGCGTGACCCCGGAGAGCCATCGGACAGCGCTGACAGCCATGAAGGCCTGCCAAATTACCGTGGAACACGAGAATTAATACGAAAGGAAATCTGCTTTACAAACGCTGCGGTTCTTAAACAAAAGAGAAGTCCTTTCAAAGAACAATCCCCAGGCGGCAAGTCGCCGCCTGGGAATTTAATTTGTGCAGTGTTTACTTGATGGTCATTAAGAGCTGGCCGCCCTTGACGCTGTCTCCCTCGGAGACCTCGATCCGCTCGATGGTACCGGACATCCGGGCGGGGATGGCCGTCTCCATCTTCATGGCCTCGATGGTGGCCAGGGTCTGGTTGACCTCCACCTTGTCGCCCACCTTCACGGAGATCTTGCTGACCGCGCCGGGGATGGAGGCACCTACCTGGCTCTTGTCCTCCGGGTTCACCATGGGGACCTTGACGATGTTCTTCTGGGCCTCCTCGTCGGGTACCTGCACGTCCCGGCGGATACCGTTGAGCTCGAAGCTGACGGTACGCATGCCCTCGTCGTCCACGTCGCCCAGC
>CAJFNE010000112.1 GCA_904393855.1 uncultured Oscillibacter sp.
CAGCGCAGCGGGTCGCAGTTGGAAAGGAGGAGCAAGGGAGCGGGCGGATGACGTCTTTTTTGCCATAGGCATAAAAAGACGTCGGAGCAAAGCGGACTTTGCTCCGACGTGGTGCGCGAGGCGGGACTTGAACCCGCACGTCCGTAATGGACACTAGAACCTGAATCTAGCGAGTCTGCCAATTCCACCACTCGCGCATATTGAAGAGGGGTCCTTCGAAAAGGGACCTGGTGCGGCTGACGGGACTTGAACCCACACGTCGAATCGACACCAGCACCTCAAGCTGGCCTGTCTACCAGTTCCAGCACAGCCGCAGATTGATATGCCCTGGAAAAGACTGCTTGATTATCTTAGCAGGAACTTCAGAAAATGTCAACCCTAAGTTTTCGTTTTTTCAAAAAAAATTTGCCCCGCCGGAAAAGTCCGGCGGGGCGGGTATCTCAGCGGTTTTCCATCGGCACATAGGAGTGGAGCTCCTCCACGCACTCATAGCGGGGCCGGATCAGCTTGCTGCCGGAGGACAGCTCCTCCATCCGGTGGGCGCTCCAGCCGGCGATCCGGGCCACCGCGAACAGAGGCGTGTACAGTTCCATGGGCAGCCCCAGCATCTCATAGACGAAGCCGCTGTAGAAGTCGATATTGGTGGAGAGAACGGACTTGTGCTGCCGCTCCATCAGCAGCTCCTTGCCGATCTTCTCCACGTTGGTATACAGCGTCAACTCCTCGTTCAGGCCCTTCTCCCCCGCCAGCCGGTGGACATAGTCCCGGAACACCTCGCACCGGGGGTCGGACTTCGTGTAGACGGCGTGGCCCAGGCCGTAAATCAGGCCGCTGCGGTCAAAGGCCTCCTTATTCAAAATCCGCGTCAGATACTGCCGGACCTCCTCCTGGTCATCCCAGTGGTGCACGTGGAGCTTGATGTCGTCCATCATGCCCATGACCTTGTTGTTGGCGCCGCCATGGCGGGGTCCTTTCAGGGACGCCATGGACGCCGCGATGGCGGAGTAGGTGTCCGTGCCGGAAGAGGTCACCACGTGGTTGGTAAAGGTGGAGTTGTTGCCGCCGCCGTGATCCGCGTGGAGCACCAGCGCCACGTCCAGCACCCGGGCCTCCAGGGGCGTATAGCCCCGGTCCTCCCGCAGCATCCGCAGGAAGTTCTCCGCGGTGGACAGTTCCGGCTGGGGCACGTGGATGAACAGGCTCTCCCCCTGGCTGTACCGCCAGGCCTGGTAGGCGTAGATGGCCAGCACCGGCATGTTGGCGGTCAGCTGGAGACACTGGCGCAGCACGTTCTCCAGGCCGATGTCGTTGGGCTTGTCGTCATAGCAGAACAGCGTCAGGATCGCCCGCTGCATGGTGTTCATCAGGTCCCGGGGCGGGGCCTTCATGATCACGTCCCGGAAGAAGTTGGTGGGCAGCGTCCGGTAGGAGGCCAGCTGCACGCAGAAGTCCTGCAGCTGCTCCGCGTTGGGCAGCTCCCCGAAGAGCAGCAGATAGGTGGTCTCCTCAAAGGCAAAGCGCCGGTTCACGGACCCCTTCACCAGCTCCCGGCAGTCGATGCCCCGGTAATAGAGCATGCCGTCCGCCGGGATGATGTGCTCCCCGTCCGCGCCGGAGGTCACCTGGTAGGACTGGATCTCAGCCACCCGGGTCAGCCCGGTCAGCACGCCGCGGCCGTCCTCGTCGCGGAGTCCCCGCTTCACGTTATATTCCTTGTACAAGCGGGGATCGATATAGTTCTTCTTCTCCCACTGCTCTTTCAGCGCCAGCAGCGCGGGGGTAATTTCGCAGTAGGCGTTTTCCCGCTTTTCATTCCAGATCATGGCGAAGACTCCTCCCCAGGTAATAGACTGTAATGCAATATTATCACTCGTCTCTTTCATTTTCAAGAGTATCTTGCAGATTTTTTCGGGGTAATCTCTATTTTTTTGCATCTCCGGAAAAGAATCTTGCATTTTAAAGGTCCACCTTTGTGAAAAACGGCGCCATCCCCAGGAATGGCGCCGTGAAAATCGCGTTATTTTCGTCAGCTTTCACAAATCCTTACAGCTGGGAGAATACCTGCCCAATGGGATCGGTGATCACCAGCCGGGCGTCCAAGTCCCGGCCCACCGGGGACTTGTTGATCAGCACCAGCCGGTCTCCCCGGTAGTAGCTGATGAGGCCGGCGGCAGGGTACACGTTCAGGGAGGTGCCGCCGATGATCAGCATGTCCGCCTCCATGAGGGCCCGCACCGCCGCCTGCAGCACATCCTGGTCCAGCCCCTCCTCATAGAGCACCACGTCTGGCTTGATGATCCCGCCGCAGGAGCACCGAGGCACCCCCTGGGTATGGAGGATCTCGTCCAGCGCATAGAATTTCCCACACCGCTCGCAGTGGTTCCGGTGGACGCTGCCGTGGAGCTCCAGCACGTTCCGGCTGCCGGCGGCCTGGTGGAGCCCGTCGATGTTCTGCGTGATGACCGCCGTCAGCTTCCCCTGCCGCTCCCACTCCGCAAGCTTCCTGTGGGCGGCGTTGGGCCGGGCGTCCGGGGCCAGCATCTTTGCCCGGTAGAAGCGGAAAAACTCTTCAGGGTTGCTTTTGTAAAACGTATGGCTTAAAATCTCCTCAGGAGGATACTTCCACTCCTGGTGATACAGGCCGCCGGTGCTGCGGAAATCTGGAATCCCCGATTCCGTGCTTACTCCCGCACCGCCAAAGAAGACGATCCTCTCGGACTGATCCACCAGTTCCCTCAGCTGCTTGATTGGTTCTGTCATCAGAAAACCCTCCATTTCTTTCCATGATACCCCGATATCATAATAAAAACTCGTGATAAGGAGCCTGCCATGAACATTCAGATCTTCGGTTCCTCCAAATCTTTTGACACCAAGAAGGCGGAGCGGTGGTTCAAGGAGCGCCGCATCAAGTACCAGTATATCGACGTCCCCTCGAAAGGATTATCCCCCCGGGAGTACCAATCCGTCAAGCAGAAAGTGGGCTTTGATGCCCTGGTGAACACGAAATGCCGGGCCTATGAGGACCTGTACATGGCCTATATCACTCCGGCCGCCCAGGAGGAGAAGCTGCTGGAGCACCCGGAGCTGTTCGTCACCCCCATCGTCCGCAACGGGAAAGAGGCCACGGTTGGCTATTGTCCGGACATTTGGGCAAACTGGGAGTGACTGCCGCACTCCCCGGGGGAATCCGTCCGGCAAAGGGGGTCTGCATGGATGCGTGAGTTCTCTCCTCCCAAGAATCGGTTCCTGCGGGGCATCTATCTGATGGTCCGCAGGTATCTGCGCCACAACGTGGGCATCCAGAGCGCCGCCCTGGCTTTCTATCTGCTCTTTACCCTGTTCCCCATGCTGATCTTTATCAGCGCCCTGCTGGGCCTGCTGAACCTGGACGTGGCCGCCGTGCTGCGGGCCCTGGACAATATCCTGCCCCGGGAGATCCTGGGTCTGCTGGAGGTCTACCTGACCCATGTTAGCACGAATCAAAGCCCCCAGCTGCTGCTCTTCGGCCTGTTCTTCTCCATCTACTTCCCCATGCGGGCCACCAACGCCCTCATGCGCTCGGTACGGACCGCCTACCACCTGGGCCCCTCCCGGGGCGTGATCTCCCGGCTGAAAGCCCTGCTGTACACGGTGCTGCTGATCGCGGCCATTGTGCTGACCCTGACGCTGATGACCGTGGGCGACCGCCTGCTGCTCTACGCGGTGGATCAATTCCATCTGCCTGCCTTCGCGGCGGAGATGTGGGCGCGGCTGCGGTTCCCGGTGGCAGCCGTGGCGGGCTATTTTGCCCTGTTCTTCCTCTACGCCCTGGCTCAGGATGGGCGGCAGCCGTGGCGGAATATCTGGCCCGGTACCTTGGCGGCCCTGGGCGCCTGGCTGCTGATCAGCTGGGGCTACGCCGTATATGTCAATGATTTTGCCAACTACTCGGTGCTCTACGGCTCCATCGGCACCGTGATCGTGCTGCTGATCTGGCTGAATCTCACCGCCTTGGTTCTGATCATGGGGGCGGAGCTGAACGGCACGCTCATCAGTCTCCGCAAGGACAGCGGCGAGATGGCCCTGGAGGACATCTGACGGGAAAATTTTCAATCCGTTCACAACGAAGCTTTACTTTCCTGATAGAATTCTCTAAAATATTTTAAGAACTGTATCAAACAGAAAGGATGAATCCCATGGAAGAATCCCTGCGGGAGTATGCCCGCCTGCTGGTCCAAATCGGGCTGAACATCCAGAGGGGGCAGCGGCTGGTGATCTCCGCCCCGGTGGAGTGCGCCGCTTTCGCCCGGCTCTGCGCCCGGGAGTCCTATGACGCTGGCTGCCGGGAGGTGGTCATGAACTGGCACGACGACGCCCTGACGCGTATGAAGTATCTGCAGGCAGACGAGGCCGTTTTTGATGAGGTGCCTCTCTGGCGGCGGCACTTCTTCAACGACCACGCCCTGGAGGGCGCGGCGTACCTGGCTATCTCCGCCACGGACCCGGAGAACCTCAAGGGGGTGGATCCCCAGCGGCTGGTCCGCTCCCAGCAGGCCAGCGGCAAAGCCCTCAGGGATTTTGACCGGCTGCAGATGTGCGGCGGCTTCCCCTGGTGCATCGCCTCCATCCCCATCCCCAGCTGGGCCAGGACCGTCTTCCCGGACCTGCCGGAAGCGGAGGCCATGGAGAAGCTGTGGAACGCCATCTTCCAGTCTGTCCGCATCACCGGGGACGGGAGAGCCGTGGAGCGGTGGCAGGAGCACCTGGCCACCCTGCACCGCCGGCTGGAGCGGCTGAACGCCCTGCGGTTCCAGTCTCTCCACTATACGAACTCCCTGGGCACCGACCTGACCATTGAGCTGCCGGAGGGCCATATCTGGCAGGCCGGCGACGACGTGACCCTCTCCGGCCAGAGCTATATCGCCAACATCCCCACGGAGGAGATCTTCACCGCCCCCCTGAAGACCGGCGTCAACGGTGTGGTGTACTCCGCCCTGCCCCTGGTGAACGACGGCACCATCATCGACAAGTTCCACTTCGTGGTGAAAGACGGCAGGATCGTGGAGGCCCACGCAGAAAAGGGCGAGGAGGCTCTCCGGGCCGCCATCAGCGTGGACGAGGGGGCCAGCTACTTCGGCGAGGTGGCCCTGGTGCCCTACGACAGCCCCATCTCCAACCAGAGGATCCTGTTCTACAACACCCTCTTCGACGAGAACGCCGCCTGCCATATCGCCTTCGGCGAGGCCTATCCCTGCCTGGAGGGCGGCCAGCGGATGACCAAGGAGGAGCTGAAGGCCCGGGGCCTCAACGACTCCATCACCCACGTGGACTTCATGGTGGGCACGCCGGACCTCTCCATCGTGGGCACCACCCACGACGGCCGGGAGATCCCGGTGTTCGTGAACGGCAATTTTGCCGAAGAAATCTGAGAAAGAGAAAAGATAAAAGTGAAAAGGTAAAAGTTTTGGAGTCCGGCTCCGCCGGACAGATTCCCATATCTCTTATCTCTTATCTTTTATCTCTTACCTGTTATCTCAACCGCCACATAGGAGGGAAACACCATGACTTATGAACCGAGAAAAACCGACGCAGATGTCCTGATCGCCCAGGGCGCCTGCGTAGTGGGCGACGTGACCCTGGCCAAGGGCGTCAGCGTCTGGTACAACGCCGTGATCCGGGGCGACGAGGGCGCCATCACCGTGGGCGAGGACACCAACATCCAGGACTGCACAGTTCTGCACGAGGCCGTGACCGTGGGCCGGGGCTGCACCGTGGGCCACGGCGCCATCCTCCACGGCTGCACCATTGGGGACAACGTGCTGATCGGCATGGGCTCCATCGTCCTCAACGGCGCCAGGATCGGCGACAACTGCATCGTGGGCGCCGGAGCCCTGGTCACCGGCAAGATGGACGCCCCCGCCGGTTCCATGATCCTGGGCAGCCCCGCCAAGGTGGTCCGCCCCCTGACAGAGGAGGAGATTGCCGGCAACCGCGCCTCTGCCCAGACTTACCTGCACCTGGCCCAGACCTACCGGAGAGGCTGACCTCCCGTCCCCGGGGAAAGGAACGACAATTTATGGAGTGGAACAAGCAAACGGTCAAGGGCCTGCTGCTGGTGGTCTGCGGCGGCGTGGCGTTTTACAGCGTTCTCCAAAACCTGAGCGTGGTCTGGGGGGCGGTGCGCGCGCTGTTGGGGATTCTGGCGCCTTTCCTGCTGGGCGGGGCCCTGGCCTTCATTCTGAACGTGCC
>CAJFNE010000113.1 GCA_904393855.1 uncultured Oscillibacter sp.
GCACGTGCAAGTTCCGCGCCGAGGCGATTTTTTCTCTTGGACCGTCCACGGCCCGTTCTCTTTTTGTCAAGAACAAAAAGAGAATGGGGGGTGGAATCCTCCGGTGATCACCGCACTCCCCCGGGCGACCACAGGTCGCCCCTACGCTCCCGCCCGGATGGGTGCATCTGCCAGGACCATCAACATGGCCCATGCCCCGTCCCATGGGACGCCCTCACCCAATCTCTCCCTGTGTCACGTGAAAAATCTTCCCCCCCAGCAGGACCGGCAGCCGGTCGTCCTCACAGCAGGTGATGAACACCTGTCCGCCCGCGATGCGGTTCAGCACGAACTCCTGCCGCCGGGGGTCCAGCTCGCTGAGCACGTCGTCCAGCAGCAGCACCGGGTATTCGCCCACCACATTCCGGTAGATCTCCCGCTCCGCCAGCTTCAGCGCCAGCGCCGCGGTCCGGGTCTGGCCCTGGGAGGCGTACTGCTTGGCGTCCCGGCCGTTGATGGTCACCAGGAGATCATCCTTGTGGGGGCCGGACAGGCACAGCCGGGAGGCCAGCTCCGCCCTCCGGTGAGACTCCATATGGGCCCGCAGCTGCTCCGCCAGCACCGCGATCTCCGCGCCGGGGTCCG
Source organism: uncultured Oscillibacter sp. (assembly GCA_904393855.1). Lineage (GTDB taxonomy): Bacteria > Bacillota > Clostridia > Oscillospirales > Oscillospiraceae > Oscillibacter. The sequence goes on from CAJFNE010000113.1 coordinate 625, forward strand.
TGACGGAGGACACCGTCTGATAACGCACATCCAACTCCTCCCGCCCGCCGGAGCACTCCCGGTGGTGCAGGGCTGCGTACTCCCGCAGCCGCTGGGCGAACTGGAAGCGGTAGTGGATCACCACCGCGCCGTACTGGATCAGCCGCTCGTTGAACTCCGGCAGGGTCTCCAGCAGGTCCGGCCTCTCCTCCGCGTCCCGGAGAATCCGGGTCTTGTGCTCATAGGCCCGGTGGTACTCCGCCAGGGCCGCCGCGTACCGGGGCCGCAGCTGGCAGAGGGCCGTGTCCAGGAACCGCCGCCGGGCGGCGGCCCCCTCCCGGATCAGGTATAGGTCCTCCGGACAGAAGAACACCGTGTTGTACACCTGGCCCAGGTCCGCGCTCCGCTTCACCGGCGTCTGGTTTACCGTGAGCTTTCGCCGCCGGTCCCGGAACAGCTCCGCCCGCACCCGGAACTCCCGGTTCCGGGCAAAAATCCGGGCCTCCGCCACCGCAAAGTCCGCGCCGAAGCCGATCATCTCCCGGTCTGTCCGGGCCCGGGAGGACTTCCCCCGGGAGAGATAGACCAGCGCCTCCAGCAGATTCGTCTTCCCCTGGGCGTTCTCCCCGAAGATGACGTTGCAGCTGGGGTCAAACTCCACAGCCGCCCGCGCATAGTTCCGGAAGGACTCCAGGTGCAGCCCGTCAACCCGCATACTGCACCGTGTGGTGCTCCCCGGCAAAGCACACGTCGTCCCCGGGGCGGATCTTCTTGCCTCGCATGGTGCAGACCTCCCCATTGACCGTGACCTCACCGGATTGAATCCGCTCCTTGGCCTCGCCGCCGGTGGCCACCAGATTGGCAAATTTCAGAAGATCCTGGAGCTTGATGAACTCCGTTGTAATGGAAACTGTCATACGATCACTCCGCGCTCTTCAGCCGCACCGGCAGCACCATGTAGAGGAAATTCTCCTCCCCCTCAACCGGGACGATGATAGCGGGGGAGACGCCGGTGTTCAGTTCGATCTTTACCGTGTCCGCCGGGGCATAGCGCAGGGCCTCCATGAGATAGCGGTTGTTGAAGCCGATCTCCAGGCCGCCGCCGTCCCCGGAAAGGCGGCAGATATCCCGGGCCTCACCGTTGCCGGTACGAGCGGAGAGAATCAATTTATCGTGGTCAAAGACACACCGAACCGGGCTCTTCAGCTTGTCGGAGATCACCACGGAAACCCGGTCGATGCTCTCAATCAGGGCCTTGGTATCCGCAACCACCGTGATGGGGTTGTTCCGGGGGATAGCATTCTTATAATTGAGGAATTCCCCCTCAAGCCGGCGGCAGATCAGCTCCGTTGCGCCCACCTCAAAGAGGATATGCCGCTTACCCAGCGTCACCGTGGCCAGGTCCTCCACGTCGCCGCAGATACCCTTTACCTCATTCAGGGCATTGCCCGGCGCCACGAAAGAGAAGGCCCCTCCATCAATCTTCTCCAGAGGCTCCCGCCGAATGGCCAGCCGGAAGCCGTCCACGGCCACCATAGTCAGCCCGGCGTCCGACACCTCAAACAGCGCGCCGGTGTGCACGGGCCGGCTCTCGTTGGTGGAGACGGCGAAAGCCACCTCCTCGATCATGGCCCGCAACGTCTTCTGCTGGATGGAAAGGGCGTAGCCATCTTCCACCTCCGGCAGGTCCGGGTAGTCGGCGGCGGAGAGGCCCAGAATATCGAAGTCCGCGTCCCCGCAGGAGAGATGGACCATCAGATGGTCGTCCGCGGAGACGGTGACCACATCATCCGGCATCCGGCGGATGATGTCCCCAAAGAGACGGGCATTCAGAACGATCTCTCCGCCCTCCGCCACGGCGGCCTCCACCTTGGTGCGGATTCCGGTCTGCATGTTATAGCCGGACACCGTCAGCTGGTGGTCGGCGCGGAGCAGAAGCCCCTCCAGCGCCGGAATGGAGCTCTTGGGCGATACGGCGCGGCTGGCGACGGAGATCGCGTTTTGCAGCAGGACTTTCTCACAGCTGAATTTGATCATGGTCAGTTTCCTCTCTATCTCGCTATTTTTTACAGAAAAAAATATAGAAATTTAGAAATCGTAATCATAGAAGAAAAATTTGTGGAAAAGGGATGGAAATGGCTGGGAAGACAGGGATTACTGGGAAAGACGGGATGTGGAAAAACAGGAGCCCTTTTCCACGGGCCGGCGGAAGAGGCCGGTTTTCCACAGCTGGTTTTTCCTTTTCCACAGGACTTCTGGAAAACTACCGCTTGGAGTTGATGTTGGTTTTGATCTCCTTGACGGTCTCGGCAAAGGCGGGGTCCTTCTTCATCTTCTTCTCCACCTGCTGGATGGAGTAGAGAACCGTGGAGTGGTCCCGGTTGTCAAAGACTTTGCCGATGTCCACCACGGAGGTATTGGTCATGGAGCGGATCAGGTACATGGCGATCTGGCGTGCCTGGACAGCCTCCCGGATCCGCTGCTGGCCCCGAATGACCGACTCCTCCAGTCCGTAAAACTTGGAGATATACTCCAGGATCGCCTCCGGGGTGGGGATATACTCGCTGGAGCGCTTCAGGATGTCCTGCATGGCCCGGGTGACGGTCTCCTCGTCCGCCTCGTTGCCCAGCAGGTCCTTGTAGGCCAGGATCTTGTGGATGGTGCCCTCCAGCTGCCGGACGTTGGCGGTGACGTTCTCCGCGATATAGTTGGCGATCTTGTCTGGCAGGTTCATGCCCAGCATGGCAGCCTTGTTCTTCACGATGGCCACCCGGGTCTCGAAGTCCGGCGGCGCCACGTCCACCAGAAGTCCCCACTCGAACCGGGTCCGCAGCCGGTCGTCCAGCAGCGTCATCTCAGAGGGGGGGCGGTCGGAGGTCAGCACGATCTGGTGGCCGGCCTCGTAGAGGGTGTTGAAGGTGTGGAAGAACTCCTCCTGGGTCTGCCGCTTGCCGGCGATGAACTGCACGTCGTCCACCAGCAGCAGGTCCGCCTGGCGGTACTTGTCCCGCATCTCGGCGGTCTTGCCCTCCCGGATGGCGTCCACCAGCTCGTTGGTCAGATCGTCGCCCTTGACGTAGGCGATCTTGGACAGGGGATCGTTCTTTCGGATGACGTTGGCGATGGCATAGATCAGATGGGTCTTGCCCAGGCCGGAATCCCCGTAGATCAGGAGGGGGTTGTAGTTCTTGGCGGGGTGCTCCGCCACGGAGAGGGACGCGGCGTAGGCCAGCTTGTTGGAGGGGCCCACCACGAAGGATTCAAAGGTGAATTCCGCGGTGCTGAAGCGGTCGCTCTGGGAGCCCGCCGGCTTTTCAGACAGCTTGGTATCCAGGATCTTCACGTCAAAATCCATGGAGAAGATGTCGTGCAGCACCGCTTTGATGTTCTTCATGAACAGGGATTCAATGCAGTCTTTCTTGAATTTGTTGGGGCAGTACAGCAGAAAGACGTTTCCCTGGATGTCCAGGGCCTCCAGCTCGTCGAACCAGGTGGCGATGGTGGTCTCCGAGAGATCTTTTTTTAATTGCTGCAGAACATTGTTCCATACGTCGGCGATGGAATTCAACAGGACGCACCTCTCTTTTGTTTGTATGGTGAACGAAAATGGCGGTCAGGCGCCGTGATTCGGATAGAAAAAGAAGAGCGGCGGAAATATCGGAAAACCGCCTGCTTTTTCTGGGGAAGCATAAGAGCCCACTATTTTTTTATTATACCAAAAAAGCCCGCCTCAGGCAACACATATTCTAATTATTAAGATGAAAAAACGCAGGTTTGTGAGGGACTTCCAGATCTTGTTGATTCATATTGAAAGGATACTATATTTTGATTTTTGATCCACAGATCTCATGAAAAAACCGCTGTTTTTCAAATTTCAAGTTTTTATTGACACCTTTTGCGGGGATATGGTATACTATCTGATGCGTCAAACGGCGCCTGAAACAGGTTACTGCGCCCTGCCCCTCGGCGGGGTGTCGAGTAAACGCCGTTTTTGAAACGGCCTTATTTTTGACAGGAGGTGTCTCAAGCATGGCAACGAAACGTACCTATCAGCCCAAGAAGCTCCACGGCCAGAAGATCCACGGCTTCCGCAAGCGGATGGCCACGGCCAATGGCCGTAAGGTTCTCTCCCGCCGCCGCGCCAAGGGCCGCGCCCGTCTGTCCTATTAAACGCCACGCAGACACGGGAGACACTTGAACAGACGTCTGCAGGGACGGCGGGAATTTTGTGAGATTCCTCCGTCCCTACAACAGTTTCTGTTGGAAGTTTCACGGGCTGCCGGACCGGCGGCTCCTCTCGGTGTACGCGGCCAAGATGACGAGCGGAAGGCGGGGAATGAGACATGAAGCAGGCGGTCACGCTGAAAAAAAATCATGAATTCCGCCGTCTTTATCAGAAAGGGAGCTCTGCTGCGGGCGGCAGCATGGTGATCTATTGTCGGAAAAATAGGCTGGGCCACAACCGGCTGGGGCTGACGGCCTCCGTCAAGCTGGGGAGCGCGGTGGTCCGCAACCGCTGCCGCCGCCGCCTGCGGGAGGTTTACCGGCTGCAGAGCGGCCGGCTCCGCCAGGGCTGGGATATCATTCTGGTGGCCCGCGGCCGGACCGCCACTGTGCCCTGGGCGGAATTGAACAGCACGTTCCTGCGGCTGTGCCGGAAGCTGGATTTATTGGAGGACAAGCCATGAAGAGGATTCTGAAAGCGCTGATCCGATTCTATCAGGTGGCAATTTCTCCCTACCGTCCCCGGTGCTGCAACTACATTCCCACCTGCTCTCAGTATGCGCTGGAGGCCATTGAGAAGTACGGCGCTTTGAAAGGCGGCTGGATGGCGTTCAAGCGGATTCTCCGCTGCAATCCCTTTCACAAGGGCGGCTATGATCCTGTTCCCTGACGGATGGAGATCGTCTTTCCCGCCAAAGGACTTCCGCGTGAATTCAAATTGGAGGAACTCAAGCTATGTTTTCAACCATCGGATACTATATTTGTATCCCCTTTGCCTGGTTGGTTCGCTTCTTCTATGAATTGACCAGCTCCTACGGCATGGCCATCATTCTGTTCACCCTGGTCATCAAGCTGATCATGCTGCCCTTCCAGATCAAGTCCAAGAAGAGCATGCTGCGGATGAACCGGATGTCCGGCAAGATGCAGGAGATCCAGAAGAAATATGCGAATAATCAGCTGAAGATGCAGGAGGAGATGCAGAAGTTTTATCAGGAAGAGGGCTTCAATCCCATGAGCGGCTGCCTGTGGAGCTTCCTGCCCCTGCCCATCCTGCTGGCCCTGTACTCCATCATCCGGCAGCCCATCACCCACTTCATGATGCTGGGCGAGGATGTGCTGCACAATCTGATCAACACCGCCTACAATGCCGGGATCAACATGTCCAGCATCGTCCAGCTGGCGGAGGACGGCACCATGCTGCTGAACTCCGACGGGCTGCCCCAGATCACCACTTACGGCCAGATCAACCTGGTGGATGCCTTGCAGCGGAACCTGCCGGACGCCATCAGCGGGATCGACAGCTGGGTGAACATGAACTATGATTTCCTGGGTCTGAACCTCTCCGCCAATCCGTGGGATCAGGTGACCAGCTTCTCCTTTACCTGGGCCTG
>CAJFNE010000114.1 GCA_904393855.1 uncultured Oscillibacter sp.
GTGAGGCCCTCCACCGCCAGGATCTCCTTGCCCGGCTCCCGGTCCATCTTGAAGCCCACGAAGGGATACCGCCGGGAGGAGGCGGGCATCTCCTCCACTGTCAGCTTATCCAGGAGTTTTCTCCGGGCGGTGGCCTGCTTGCTCTTGGACTTGTTGGCGGAGAAGCGCTGGATGAAGTTCTGCAGCTCTCGGATCTTCTCCTCGTTCTTCCGGTTCTGGTCCTTGATCATCCGCTGGACCAGCTGGCTGGACTCATACCAGAACTCGTAGTTACCCACGTACATCTTGATCTGTCCGTAGTCCACGTCCACGATGTTGGTGCAGACGGTGTTCAGGAAGTGCCGGTCGTGGGAGACCACCAGAGTCAGCGCCTCGCAGTCCAGCAAAAAGTCCTCCAGCCACTCGATGGCCTGGATGTCCAGGTGGTTGGTGGGCTCGTCCAGCAATATGATGTCCGGCTTGCCGAAGAGTGCCTGGGCCAGCAGCACTTTCACTTTCTCCTTGGCGGTCAGGGTGGACATCTCGCTGTACAGGATGTCATTGGAGAGGCCCAGACCCTGGATCAGGCGGCTGGCGTCGGACTCCGCCTCCCAGCCGTCCATGTCGGCAAACTCCGCCTCCAGCTCGCTGGCCTTCACGCCGTCCTCGTCGGTGAAGTCCTCCTTCTCGTAGAGGGCGTCCTTCTCCTTCATGATGTCATAGAGGCGCTGGTTGCCCATGATGACCGTGTCCAGCACTGTGTACTGGTCGTACTGGAAGTGGTCCTGCTTCAGGATGGACATCCGCTCCTCCTTGGGGATGATGACCTCGCCGGAGGTGGGCTCCAGGTCCCCGGAGAGGATGCGCAGGAAGGTGGACTTGCCCGCGCCGTTGGCGCCGATGATCCCGTAGCAGTTGCCGGGGGTGAATTTCAGGTCCACGTGCTTGAACAGCGTCTGCCCGCTGAAGTTCATGCTGACATCATTGACTGTAATCATAGTTGCTCCCTTCTTTCCAAACGCACAACAGGCGCGGCGCCCCTCGCGCCGCGTCTGTTATACGGATATGCCCTTTTATTTGGTATAGGCCCGGTGAAAGACCTTCTTGCCCTTCCGAATCACCACGCCCTCGCCCTGGAACAGCTCCTGGGCAAACACGGCGTCGGCGGACTCCACCTTCTTGTCGTCCACGCTGACGCCGCCCTGCTGGATCAGGCGGCGGGCCTCGCCGTTGGAGGCGCACAGACCGCAGGCCACCAGCAAGTTCAGCGCGCCGATCTGCCCGTTCTCAAACCGGGCGGCGGGCAGCTCGGTGGAGGGCATATGCTCCGTGGAGCCGCCGCCGGCAAACAATCCCCGGGCAGTCTCCTGGGCTTTCTCAGCCTCAGCCTCCCCGTGGACCAGCTTGGTCAACTCATAGGCCAGGATCTCCTTGGCGGTGTTCAGCTGGCTGCCCTCCCACTGGTCCATCTCATCGATTTGCTCCAGGGGCAGGAACGTCAGCATCCGGATGCACTTGAGCACGTCCGCGTCCCCCACGTTCCGCCAGTACTGGTAGAAGTCGTAGGGGGAGGTCTTGTTGGGGTCCAGCCACACGGCGCCGCTGGCGGTCTTGCCCATCTTCTTGCCCTCGGAGTTCAGGAGCAGGGTAATGGTCATGGCGTAAGCGTCCTTGCCCAGCTTCCGGCGGATCAGCTCCGTGCCCGCCAGCATGTTGCTCCACTGGTCGTCGCCGCCGAACTGCATATTGCAGCCCACGGTCTGGAACATGTGGTAGAAGTCATAGGCCTGCATGATCATATAGTTGAATTCCAGGAAGCTGAGGCCTTTCTCCATCCGCTGCTTGTAGCACTCGGCCCGCAGCATGTTGTTGACGGAGAAGCAGGCGCCCACCTCCCGCAAAAGCTCCACGTAGTTGAGCCCCAGCAGCCAGTCGGCGTTGTTCAGCATCATCGCCTTGCCCTCGCCGAACTCGATGAACCGCTCCATCTGCTTCTTGAAGCAGTCGCAGTTGTGCTGGATCGTCTCCGGCGTCATCATGGAGCGCATGTCCGTCCGGCCGGAGGGATCGCCGATATAGCCGGTGCCGCCGCCGATCAGGGCGATAGGGCGGTTCCCCGCCATCTGCAGCCGCTTCATCAGGCACAGCGCCATGAAGTGTCCCACATGGAGACTGTCCGCCGTGGGGTCAAAGCCGATATAGAACACGGCCTTGCCGCCGTTCACCAGCTCCCGGATCTCCTCCTCATCCGTCACCTGGGCGATAAGCCCCCGGGCTTTCAGTTCCTCGTAAATCTGCATCGTACATCTCTCCCGTTTTGAAAATTTCCCGGAACAGAAAAAAGTCCCCTGTCCCGGCTGGGACAGAGGGCGAATTGGACGTTCGCGGTACCACCTCTGCTTCGCCGCCCCCTCGCGAGAGCGGCCTCATGCCGTGCCGACGCACGGCCGCGCGATAACGGGCGCTCCCGGCGCACGCCTACTGGGCTGCAAAGAACCGTTGGGGTGCCGGCTCCAAGGTGTATTCCCCGTCCGCCGCTCTCCCCTTTCCACCGTGCCAGGGGCTCTCTGGCCAGCGCCGGGACGGGTACTGGTCCTCATCCTCACCGTAGTGGGTATTCTATCTGATTTTGGCAGGATTGTCAATGAAAATCTGCAGGAGTCTGCATCAGGAGGCGCAGCGCCGGACAGCGACCCAGCGTCTGCGCCTCCACAAGACATTCTCACAGCACCACGGTCAGGCACAGGTCCGCCAGCAGCCAGACCGTCACAATCTGGGGCAGAACGACCCGCCCTTTTTCCGGCAGCGCGTCAGTGGCGCGTTCCAGCAGAGGCTGCAGCAGGAAGAGAAAGACCAGCCCTCCCAGCCCAAACCGGATGGAGGGCGACAGGGCGATCCGGCCCTGGAACTGAATCCCATAGTCCACATAGGTCTGCCAGGGCCAGCTGCCAGTGAGCCACTCCAGCAGGTAGCTGCTGGCCAGCTCGATCAGTGTGGCCACCACCATGCAGCCCAGGAACGTCCCAATCAGCCGCACCCAGAGGGGCCGCCGGCTGCGGGTAAACTTCCGGAAAAACAGCAGGAAGGCCAGCGCCCCAAAGCCGTAAACCGGGCAGTAAGGGCCAAACAGCACACCCCGATCGGAAAAGCCCCAGCGGTATACCACCACTTCCAGAAAGACCTCATAGACCCACCCCAGCACGGAGTAGGCGAGAAACCAGAGCACCACTTGGCCGTGCCGCTCCCAGAATTGATTCCAGCGTACTGTCATGGTGTTCTCCTCGTCATATATTCATCTTTCAAAAATCAAACGGATCTTTCCGAGGATTGACCCAGGGAGGCCCGGTAGGCCTCCGCCCCGTCCAGCAGCTCCCCGGCGCTCTCCAGGAGGGCCTCCGTCACATGGCTGCCGCCGGTGATCCGGGCCAGCTCCGCCTTGCGCTGCTCCCGGTCCAGCTGGACCACGCGGGTATAGGTGCGGCCGTCCCGCTCCCCTTTCTCCACAGAGAAGTGGACGTCCGCCATGGCCGCCAGCTGTGGCAAGTGGGTGACGCACAGCACCTGCTTGCGGCGGCTCACCTGGGCCAGCTTCTCCGCCACTTTTTGAGCCGCCCGGCCGGAGACGCCGGTGTCCACCTCGTCAAAAACCAGGGTCCCGATGGCCTCCTGCTCCGCCAGCACATTTTTCAGGGCCAGCATGATCCGGGCCAGCTCGCCGCCGGAGGCAATCCTAGCGATAGGGCGCAGCTCCTCCCCCACGTTGGCGGACATCAGGAAGCGGATGGCGTCGCACCCGTCCGGGCCCGGCTCTTTCTCGGCAAACTCGATGGAAAACCGAACCTTGTGCATATCCAGGTCCCGCAGTTCCGTCTGGATACGCTCCTCCAGCACCTGGGCGGCGGCTTTGCGGACCTCCGTCAGGGCGGCGCCGGCGGCGTGGACCTGGGCTTCCGCCCGGCTTTGCTGCTGCTCCAGACGGGCCAGGGTGTCGTCCGCCGTCTCCATGGCGTCCAACTCCTCCCGGCACTTCTCCAGATAGACCAGCATGTCCTCCACGGTGGCGCCGTACTTCTTTTTCAGCCGGTACAGCTGATCCGACCGGCTCTCCACCGCGTCCAGCTCCGCCGGGGAGAAGTCGAACTCCCCCCGCTTGTCCCGGATCACCTCGGCCAGGTCGTAGGCCTCACTGTGCAGGTCCTCCAGGCGGCGGCAGAGGTCCGCCAGGTCCTCCCCCAGGGTGCGGATGCCGGAGAGGGCCTCCGCTGCCTCCCGCAGGCGGCTCACCGCGCCGCCTCCGTCCTCATCTCCGCTGAGGCAGTAATCCGCTCCGGCCAGGGCGGAGAGGTACTTCTCCCCGTTGCGCAGGAGATTCCGGCGGGCGTTCAGCTCCTCCTCTTCCCCGGGCACCAGCTTCGCCCGCTCCAATTCGTCGATCTGGAAGCGGAGACTATCCATCCGGCGGGCTTTCTCCGCCTCATCCATCTGTAAAGTGCGAATCCTTGCACGCAGTTCTGTGAGAATGGAGTAGCTTTTCTGATAGGCCGATAACGCTGCCTCTGTTCCGCCGAAGCGGTCCAGATAGGCGCCATGCTGCTCCTCGTCCAGCAGCTGGGCTCCGTCGTGCTGGCCGTGGATGTTCAGGAGGTCGGCGCCGATCCGCCGCAGCTGGGCTACGGTGACCGGACGGCCATTCACCCGGCAGACATTCTTCCCGTCGCCGAAAATCTCCCGCTGTAAGAGGAGGTTTCCGTCCTCGTCAGTAGCAGCGCCGCACTCGGCCAGCCCCGGCAGGTCCGGGGTGACCGCTGAGAACACCGCGCTGACAAAGGCCTTGTCCGCCCCGGTGCGGATCAGCTCCCGGGAGGTCCGTCCTCCCAGCACCGCGCCCAGGGCGTCGATGACGATGGACTTGCCCGCGCCGGTCTCGCCGGTCAGGGCGTTGAATCCAGCGTGAAACTGGATGTCCGCCTCCTCGATCACCGCGATATTCTCAATATGCAGCACTTCCAGCATGCTGTTCACCTCATCTCGCACGAAAAGGAAAAAGCCAGGGAAAGAAAGGGAAAGAAAGGAAAAGGGTCTAGGTGAAAACCGATGGTTTTCCCCAGTTGATTTGCCAGCGGCAAATCAAAAAGGTAAAATCATTTTCGCCGCGGCGTGTACGTGGCGAAAATACTTTGACCCAGCCGCCTTGGGCGGCGTCCCCAGTGACCGACGTCACTGGGGGTGGGGGAGGTCGAGGGGGAGCCCGCTCTCCCTCGAAATTCACAGCATCGCCTTGATCTCCTCGCAGAATGCCGCGGCCGACTCCGTGTCCCGCATCAGCAGGAAGGCGGTGTCATCGCCCGCCAGGGATCCCACCATGTAGGTGATATCCATATTGTCCAGAGCCGCCGCCGCCGCCGAGGCCAGTCCCGGCATAGTCTTCAGCACCACGATGTTCTGGGCGTAGGCGATGCTGGTGATGCTCTCCCGGAAGATAGTCTGGAGCTTCTCCGCGAAGTTCAGTTTCGTCCGGTTGCCGGAGACCGCGTATTTATAGACGCTGTGCCCGGCGGGCTCCTTGATCAGGTGCATCTGCTTGATATCCCGCGAGATGGTGGCCTGGGTGCTGTGGATACCCCGCTCCTGCAAGCGGACCAGCAGCTGCTCCTGCGTCTCAATATTTTCCTGGGAAATGATTTCCAGAATCATGGCTTGCCGGTCATTTTTCATCTTGGAATCCTCCTGGCAGCATTTTCTGCGCAAAAATCTCACAAAAGCTCTTCTCCGTCAGCCGCACCAGCCGGGTCACGTGCTTGCTCCTGCGCACCAGCACTTTGTCGTCAGCCCGCAGGGCAAAGGCCCGGCTCTCGTCCACAAATAGGTATACCGGCTTGCGGCCGTTGCGCTCCAGCTCCACCGTCAGCGTGTGTTCCGGCGAGAGCACATAGGCGGAAAAGCGCATGTTGTGGGTACAAATGGGACAGACCACCATGGTCTGGGCCACCGGCTCCACCACCGGACCGCCGGCGGAGAGAGAATACGCCGTGGAGCCAGTGGGAGTGGAAATGATGACGCCGTCGCCGGCGATATCCGCCAGGTGCCGCCCGTCAGAGGAAACTTTCAGGTGGATGACGTGGGAGATGGGGCCCTCCCGGATCACCGCGTCGTTGAGGCCCAGATTGCTGTAGACCTGCTTTCCGCCGCGCTGGACGGAGACATCCACCATCATGCG
>CAJFNE010000115.1 GCA_904393855.1 uncultured Oscillibacter sp.
CATCGCCGCCCGCAGCCTCAAGACTAAGCGCACCGTCATCACCAAGCTGATGGACGCGGGATTGTATCCCTACACGAAGTACTACCTGGGCACCTTTGACAACCACTTCTCCACCATCGGCCTCATCGGCATGAACGAGGTGGGCCTGAACGCCAAGTGGCTGCGGAAGGACCTGACCCATCCGGAGACCCAGGCTTTCGCCAAGGACGTGCTGAACCACATGCGGGAACGCCTCTCCGACTACCAGGAGCAGTACGGCGACCTCTACAACCTGGAGGCCACTCCCGCCGAGTCCACCACCTACCGGCTGGCCAAGCACGATGTGGAGCGGTATCCCGACATCATCACCGCCGCCAAGCACCCCGGCGACACGCCCTACTACACCAACTCCTCGCACCTGCCGGTGGGCTATACCAACGACATCTTCGAGGCCCTGGCCATCCAGGACGATTTGCAAACCCTGTATACCTCCGGTACCGTGTTCCACGCCTTCCTGGGCGAAAAGCTGCCGGACTGGAAGACTGCCGCCAACCTGGTGCGGAAGATCGCGGAGAACTTCAAGCTGCCCTACTACACCATGTCTCCCACCTACTCCGTCTGCCAGGACCACGGCTACATCTCCGGCGAGCACTTCACCTGCCCCAAGTGCGGCAAGCAGACGGAGGTGTGGAGCCGCATCACCGGCTACTACCGCCCCATCCAGAACTGGAACGACGGCAAGGTCCAGGAATTCAAGGACCGCCGGGAGTATGAGCTGGAAAACTCCCGCCTGGAGGGCCGCCGGCTCTGCGACCGGGAAAACGTCACTGCCCCTGACACCGGCGACGCCACCGTGTCCGCGGCGCCCCGACAGGCGGACGGGCTGTATCTCTTCACCACCGCCACCTGCCCCAACTGCAAGATCGCCAAGAGCGAGCTGGAGAAAGCGGGTCTCGCCTACACGACCATGGACGTCAGCGAGCACATGGACCTGGTGACAGAGTATGGCATCCAGCAGGCCCCCACCCTGATCGTCCGCCACGGGGATCAGGTGGAGAAGCTGGTGAACGCCTCCACCATCAAGCGGTACGCCGTCAGCCACGAGACTTAAAGGACGGTCCTTTCGCAAATCAAAGCGGAGAGAACCTGCTTCTCTCCGCTTTGCAGTATAAGGAGGCTGCTATGCCGGAACATTTTGACATCATCATCGTGGGCGGCGGTCCCGCGGGACTCACCGCCGCCATCTATGCCCGCCGGGCAAACAAATCCGTCCTGGTACTGGAGAAAGCCGCCGTGGGCGGGCAGATCGCCTCCTCCCCCCGGGTGGACAACTTCCCCGGCCTGCCCGGTATCTCCGGCGCGGAGCTGGCGGACCGGCTGTTCGAGCAGGCCTCCGGCCTGGGCGCCCGCCTGGAGCTGGAGGAGGTCCTGGAACTGCGGGACGGCAGTCCCAAGACCGTGGTCACGGACTACGGCACCTACACCTGCGGCGCCCTGATCTACGCCGGCGGCATGACCCACCGCTCCCTGGGCCTGGCCCGGGAGGCGGAACTGCCCGGCGTCTCCTACTGCGCCGTGTGCGACGGGGCCTTCTACCAGGGGAAGGACGTGGCCGTAGTGGGCGGCGGCAACACCGCCCTGCAGGATGCCCTGTACCTCTCCGACCTGTGCCGTCAGGTCACGCTGATCCACCGCCGGGACCAGTTCCGGGGGGACCCCATCCTGGCGGAGGCCCTGCGGCAGCGGCCCAACGTCACCTGTCTGCTGAACACGGTGGTGGACGCGCTGCTGGGGGAGGAGGTTCTGACCGGCCTGCGGCTGCGGAACACCGTGACCGGCGAGCTCTCCGAGCTGGCGGTCTCCGGATTGTTCCAGGCGGTGGGACAGCTGCCCCAGACGGCTCCCGCCGCCGCGCTGCTCCCGCTGGACGAGGGGGGCTTCCTCCCCGCCGGAGAGAGCTGTGCCACCTCCCTGCCCGGCATTTTCGTGGCCGGAGATTGCCGAACCAAAGAGATTCGCCAGCTGACCACCGCCTGCGCCGACGGCTCCGCGGCCGCCCTGGCCGCGATTCAATATCTCTCCCGGTAATACCTGCCGGCAGCGCCGCTGATAGCGGCGCTGCCGGCTTTCCGTTTCCTCGCCGCCCGCCACAACCGCCGACGGAAAAGGGAATCGCAAACTGTCGGATTTGCCTATTGCGCCTGCTCTGGAAATTCGATACAATGAAATTGCTCCAATGGTATTACCTTTCAGGAAGCGAGGTGCATGACATGAGCACGCAGCCCGTGCAAGCCAAAACCATCCGCGCCCAGCTGCTGGCCGATATGCGCCAGGGGGTCTACGCAGATGTGGACCGCCTGCCCCGGGAGAGCGTGTTGGCGGAGAAGCTGGGCATCAGCCGCACCCAGCTGCGGGATATTCTGGCCTCCCTGGACCGGGAGGGCTTCATCACCCGCCGCCACGGCGTGGGTACCATGATCAACCGCCACGTTTTAAACTGCCGCACCCGCATGGATATTGAGGTGGAGTTCCTGGACATGATCCGCCAGAGCGGCTGCGCGGCGGCGGTGGCGTTTGTCCGTTCCTCGGAGGATACCGCCGACGCCCATGTATCCCAGCAGCTGGGAATCCCGGAGGGTACGCCTGTCCTGCGGCTGTCCCGCCTGTGCACGGCCGACGGCCGGCCCGCCATCTACTGTGAGGATGTGATCCAGCGGTCCCTGATCCGGCGGGACTTCTCCCCGGGGGACCTGCGCTGCCCCATCTTCCAGTTCCTGCAGGAGTTCTGCGGCATTTCCCCCTACCTGGACCTGACAGACCTGCGGCCCCTGGCGGCGGATGCCGCCCTGTCGGAGCTGCTGGCGGTTCCCGTGGGTTCGCCGCTGCTGTTCATGGACGAGGTGGACTATGACATTGACGGCCGGCCGGTCTTTTGCTCCCAGGAGTATTTCGTGGATGGGCTGGTCCGCCACACGGTCCTGCGGAAAAAACTCTGAGCCGGTTCCCCGTCTGAACGGCTGTGCCGCCGTGATCTGGATCGAATGAATCATAATCATAATGAGAGATCGAGGAGGAAATCAACATGAAGAAAGTTGCCGTCATCATGGGCAGTGATTCCGACTGGCCCGTGGTCCAGGGGGCCTGCGCCCAGCTGGAGACATTCGGCATCCCCTATGAGGCCCACATCCTCAGCGCCCACCGGACCCCCGCCGCCGCCGCGGAGTTCGCCAAAAACGCCCGTGCCAACGGCTTCGGCGTCCTGATCTGCGCCGCCGGCATGGCGGCCCATCTGGCGGGGGCTTTCGCGGGGAACTCCACCCTGCCCGTCATCGGCATCCCCATGAAGGGCGGCGCCATGGACGGGCTGGACGCCCTGCTTGCCACTGTGCAGATGCCCAGCGGCATCCCCGTGGCCACCGTGGCCATCAATGGCGCCAAGAACGCCGCCGTGCTGGCGGCCCAGATTCTGGCCGTCTCCGACGAGGCGCTGGCCGCCAAGCTGGACGCGGCCCGGGTGGAGATGGCCGGGCAGATCGCGGAGAAGGAGGCCAAGCTCCAGGCGGAGCTGGCCCAGTAAGTTCCCACTCCGCCGGCAGTCTCCGGCGGAAATTCAAAGTTTCAGGAGCGTACCAAATATGGGCGGATTTTTCGGCGCCATCTCCAAGCGGGATTGCGTACTGGACATCTTCTTCGGGGTGGACTACCACTCCCACTTGGGCACCCGCCGGGGCGGCATGGCCATCTACGACACGGCCACCGGCTTCCAGCGGCAGATCCACAACATTGAAAACGCCCCCTTTCGGACGAAGTTCGAGGGGGACCTGGCTGGCTTCCACGGCACCAGCGGCATCGGCTGCATCTCCGACACGGACCCCCAGCCGCTGCTGATCCGCTCCCACCTGGGGCTGTACGCCATCACCACGGTGGGCATCATCAACAACACGGACCAGCTGATCGAGACCCACTTCTCCGGCCCGGGCCACCAATTCCTGGCCCAGAGCAGCGGCAAGGTCAACTCCTCGGAGCTGATCGCCGCTCTGATCAACCAGAAAGGCTCCCTGCTGGAGGGCATCCGCTATGCCCAGGAAATGGTCGATGGTTCCGCCACGATCCTGCTGCTGACGCCGGAGGGCATCATCGCCGCTCGGGACAAGCTGGGCCGCCTGCCGGTGCTGGTGGGGCAGAACGAAGAGGGCTGCTGCGTCTCTTTCGAGTCCTTTGCCTACCAAAAGCTGGGGTACCACACGGCCTATGAGCTGGGCCCCGGCGAGATCGTCCGCCTGACGGCGGAGGGCTATGAGTCCCTGGCCCCCGCCGGGGAGGAGATGCGCATCTGCGCTTTCCTGTGGACCTACTACGGCTATCCCAACTCCGATTACGAGGGCGTCAACGTGGAGGTCATGCGCTACCGCAATGGCGAGATCATGGCCCGGGATGAGGAGGCCCGGGGCCGCCTGCCCCAGGTGGACTTCGTGGCCGGCGTGCCGGACTCCGGCGTGCCCCACGCCATCGGCTTTGCCAACCGCAGCGGCCGGCCTTTCGCCCGGCCTTTCGTCAAGTACACCCCCACCTGGCCCCGGTCTTTCATGCCCGCCAACCAGGAGGTACGCAACCAGGTGGCCAAGATGAAGCAGATCCCCGTCCCCGAGCTCATCGAGGGCAAGAAGCTCCTGTTTGTGGACGACTCCATCGTCCGGGGCACCCAGCTGAAGGAGACGGTGGAATTCCTTTACAGCAGCGGCGCCGCGGAGGTGCATATGCGCTCCGCCTGTCCGCCCATCATGTATGGTTGCAAGTACCTGAACTTCTCCCGCAGCAACTCCGACATGGAGCTGCTGGCCCGCCGGACCATCCAGGAGCTGGAGGGAGACGAGGGGCAGAAGCACCTGGACGAGTACGCCGACGCCTCCACGGAGCGAGGCCAGTGCATGCTGGAGACCATCTGCAAGCAGCTGGGCTTCAACTCCCTGGGCTATCAGTCCATCGACGGGCTGCTGGAGGCCATTGGCATCGACAAGAGCAAGGTCTGCACCTACTGCTGGACCGGCCGGGAGTAACCGCCGGTCCCACGCCCAAACACCACACACGTATTTCACGAAGGAGGTCAATTACCATGCAGAAGTTAGAGCAGTTGTACGAGGGAAAGGCCAAGAAGGTCTTCAAAACCGATGATCCCGAGCTGTACATCGTGGACTACAAGGACGACGCCACCGCGTTCAACGGCCTGAAGAAGGGCACCATCGTGGGCAAGGGCGTCATCAACAACCAGATGACCAACCGCCTGATGGCCAAGATGGAGAAGGCCGGCATCCCCACCCACTTCGTCAAGGAGCTCAGCGAGCGGGAGACCCTGGTGAAGAAGGTCTCCATCGTCCCTCTGGAGGTCATCATCCGCAACATCTCCGCCGGCTCTTTCGCCAAACGGTACGGCGTGGAGGAGGGCATCGTGTTCGACGCCCCCACCATCGAATTCTCCTATAAGAACGACGAGCTGGGCGATCCCCTGCTGAACTCCTACCACGCCCTGGCATTGAAGCTGGCCACGGCGGAGGAGATCGAGACCATCAAGAAGTACGCCTTCGCCGTCAACGACGTGCTGAAGGCCTTCTGGAGCGAGTGCGGCGTGACGCTGGTGGACTTCAAGCTGGAGTTCGGCAAGCTCTCCGACGGGACCATCGTCCTGGCGGACGAGATCAGCCCCGACACCTGCCGCCTGTGGGACAGCAAGACCGGGGAAAAGCTGGACAAGGACCGCTTCCGCCGGGATCTGGGCGGCGTGGAGGACGCGTACAGCGAGGTCATGAAGCGCCTGCTGGCCCACGATGCGGACTAACCCCGTGGCTGCGGCGGAGCGGCATTTGCATGAGGAGTGCGGGGTCTTCGGCGTCTATACCCCGGAGACCGCCGACGTGGCCTCCCTGGCCTACTATGCCCTGTATGCCCTGCAGCACCGGGGGCAGGAGAGCGCGGGCATCGTGGTGAACGATGACGGGCTCTTCACCTCCTACCGGGACGTGGGGCTGGTGAACGATGTGTTTCCGGAGGAGCGGCTCCGCGCCCTGGGCACCGGCACCATCGCCGTGGGCCACGTGCGCTACGGCACCACCGGCTCCGACAACAAGCGCAACGTCCAGCCCATTCTGGTGAACCACTACAAGGGCCGCATGGCCCTGGCCCACAACGGCCAGGGCTCCATCTTCCACACCACCACGGACTCGGAGGTCATCGCCTACATCATCGTTCAGGAGCGGCTGCGCCACGGCTCCATCGAGGAGGCCGTCTCCGCCGCCATGGACCGGATCGTGGGCGCCTACTCCCTGGTGATTTCCTCCCCCACCAAGCTCATTGCCGTCCGGGACCCCAACGGCTTCCGGCCGCTGTGCATGGGCCGCCTGCGGGACGGGGGCGTGGTGTTCGCCTCGGAGTCCTGCGCTCTGGACGCCATCGGCGCCCGGTTCGAGCGGGACATCCGTCCGGGGGAGATCGTGGTGGCGGACAAGTCCGGCGTGAAGTCCATCGACACCCACTGCGGCCAGGCGGAAAAGCGCCTGTGCGTGTTTGAGTTCATTTACTTTGCCCGGCCGGACTCCGTCATCGACGGGTCCAGCGTCCACGTGGCCCGGCAGCGAGCCGGGGCTTTCCTGGCCCTGGAGCACCCGGTCCAGGCGGACATCGTCGTGGGCGTGCCGGACTCCGGCCTGGACGCCGCCCTGGGCTACGCCCGGCAGAGCGGCATCCCCTACGGCATCGGCTTCATCAAAAACAAGTACATCGGCCGCACCTTCATCTCCCCCACCCAGACCATGCGGGAGAACGAGGTCAACATCAAGCTGAACCCCATCCTCTCCGTGGTGGAGGGCAAGCGGGTGGTGCTGATCGACGACTCCATCGTCCGGGGCACCACCTGCCGCCGGACCATCCAGCTGCTGCGGCAGGCCGGCGC
>CAJFNE010000116.1 GCA_904393855.1 uncultured Oscillibacter sp.
ACCTGTTCCGCAAATGCAGTACAAATCGAAGAATTTTTCGATTTTGAACGATAGCACAGTCTGTTTGAAAATCTCAACCTGTATGCTTGATGCGCCAGAAATGCAGGCCGCAAGTTTTTGCGGCTGGGTGCTTTTTACATTTTGTGGGGGGAAGATCCGCCGTTAAGTCAACATACCGTGCAAAGCCCCGAGCATCCGGCGAGGGGACGCCCTGATACAAAAGTCGGAGCAAGCGCTGCAGCGCTTGCTCCGACTTGAGCGCAGGATCGGGGAGCCGGTCTGCGGCCGGGCCCAAACACCTCTCGCCCCGCTTATTGGGCCAGGATGGCCAGCAACTGGTCCACAGGCTCCTGCATCACATCGTGGTCTGGAAACAGCCCGTCGCTGAGGAGCTCCTGCCGCTGGTGGCGGGCCACCACCGCGTCATACCGGGCCTTGGTGGCCGCCGCCCCGTCCACGGTGTAGTTCTCGTTGATGTCGCTGATCTCCACCGTGCGGTCGTCGGCGTAGTAGTAGGTCCGGCTGCCGCCGGAGAAGTCCCCGCCGCCGAGGGACTCATACTCGATCCCCAGCTCCCCGGTCTCGGCGTCCCGGCACAGGTACCAGCTCAGCGACCCGCCGGCGTTGGCCCCCACAAATTTCTCCTGGAGAGCCCCGTTCTGCCAGGAGTAGAGCATCGCCGGACCCATATTGGACAGGGTGAACATCTCCTCCACGCCGTCCTGGTCCAGGTCCACCAGCCGGATCTGCAGGAACGTCTCGTCGCTGTCGCTGTCATAAGGGGCAGTGGCGAACAGCCGCTGCAGCATGGCCGCCGCCACCTGCTCCCGGTCGGAGGCGGCGTTGCCCTTGACGGCCAGCAGCAGGGCGGCGGTCGCCTCGTCGGTGGAGGAGCAGATCTCGCTGCCATCCCAGCCGGGATTGCACAGCTCATACAGGGAGGGGGATGCCCCGGTCCCGCCGTAGTCCTCCTCCCCCGGCTCGTCCACCGGGACCAGACCGCCATTGGAGATCTGGCTGTAATGATAGGCCACGTTATTTTCGTAGTACCCGGTAGGTTCTATCATCTCCCACTCCACATACAGGACACGGCCGTCTTTTAATTCTTTCAAATACCCGCCGCTGGCGCTGCCATCTGCGCAGGAGCAAACAATCTGAACCCGGCCGTCCACATAGCTGTACACCTCAGGGGCGTAGTCCCCAACGCCGGGAGCGGGGTGGACGAAGACCAGGTAGGGGTTCCCGTTCCCGTCGAAGTCCGCCAGGAAGGCGTAGGACAGTCTCCCTTCCTCGTGGAATATGTCGTTCTCGTCATAGGTCAGCGCCAGCTGGGCGTAGGCCGCAAGCTGCTCCCGGGTCATGGCGCACCGGCTCCGGTCCCCATAATAGGTGACCTTCTCCAGGGCGGACAGACTCTGGGCGCTGAGGGCCTGGCCGGCCGGCTGGGTCTGGCCGCCGGAAACGGTTTCCTCCGGCAGCTCCTCCGCCGAGGTGGCTTTCTCCGGCTCCTTGCTCTGATCGCCGGCGTCCGGATCTTCCGGCTGAGGCTGGTCCTCCTGGCTCTGGGACCCGGCGCCGGTTTCCTCCTGATGGCTCTGTCCGGCGGAGGCGGTGTCGTCCGCAGAGGACGTGTCCCCGCCGGAAGTGTTGTTCCCGCCGCAGGCGGTCAGCACCAGCATGGCCGCCAGCAGCAGCGGCAGCAATTTTTTCATGGTATCTCTCTCCTTTTTTCTCTTCTGTTTCTCTTGTTCCATCCGGGCCCTCAGTCCTTGACCCAACGGATATTGGGACAGTTCCGATAGGCCTCGATGTAGGGCTCAAAGCCCTCGCCGCGGTAGACGATGGTAAGTTTGCGGTCATGATAATCATCGGGATTGATGATGCTGTCATACTCGCCGTTGGACGGCGCGGGCGCGTCCCCCAGGAACGTCAGGCGCTCCCCGCTGAAGCTCTGATAGCCCATGAACGTCACGCCGGCCGGGACGGTGAGCCGCAGCTGATTGCAGCCGTAAAACGCAAGGCCGTCGATCTCGGTCAGGGTGTCGGGCAGGGTGATCTCCTGCAGCTGTTTACAGCCGTAAAACGCAGAGCTGCCGATTACTGTTACGCTGTCAGGCAGGGTGACCTCCCGCAGCTGTTCGCAGCCGTCAAACGCTTCGTAACTGATCTCGGTCACGCCTTCGGGGATGGTGATCTCCTGCAGCCCTACGCAGTCGCTAAAGGCGTTGAAGCCGATCTCTGTCAGGGTACTGGGCAGCGATACGTCGGTCAGGCAGGGGAGGTCCTGAAAGGCCTGTTTCCCAACGGCGGTAATCCCCTCGGACACAAGGACCGTGGTGATCTCATCAGCAATTCTCTGCCAGGGCGCGGGATAGTCCTCTGCATTGACGATTTCAGAATGAGGAATCGGGTAGTCCGTCATGGGGCCGCTGCCCTCCAGGGTGAGGACGCCGTCCTCACAGCGCCAGGTGATGTCGTCGCCGCACCAGCCGGAGGGGACGTCCGGATCGACAACTACTTCGCCTATCACGTACCACCACGGAATTTGATCTTCTTCCTCGTCGACGGCATCGGCCACGTCCTGTACGAAAGAGCCGAGGTTTCCGCCGCTTCCGCCGCAGGCGGACAGGAGCAGCGCGGCGGACAAAGCCAGGGACAGGGCCAGAAGCATTTTCTTTGTTTTCATTCTCATTTCCTCCCTCTGAGGCAGCGCTGTGTGCCTCTATCGTCTTAACTATACCTGAACTTTTTCCGCTTGTCTACTGGTCTTGCGTTTCACCGCCCCTCCGGCCCCTCTCCGGCGGCGCTGTCCGACCTGGCGGGGGTCTGGGACATGTGGGGAGCCTGCCTCTGCTTGTCCCTCCGCCGGAGCTGGACGCAGTTGACCAGGGCGAGCAGAAGCACGAGCAAAAGCATGGCGGATCTGCCCCAGATGTTCCACACCACCAGCGCCAGAGCCGCCGCCCCGATCCCCACAAGGGCCAGCTTCCAGGTCTGTCTGATCTGGGCCCGGTAGGTGGGGTCCTTCCGGGCCTGCTTCCAGGACTGCCGCTCCTGCCGGCGGGCCTCCTTGGCGGCCCGACCCTCCGCCCGGGTGTTATAGAACTGGAAGATGGCGCCCAGCAGGGTGCACACCAGGATGACCAGAGGGAATATATCCAGGGCGAAGAGCATCATGCACAGCCCGCAACCCAGGAACACGCCGCCCTGGAGGGAGGTGGAGAGGATCACCACCGGCCGGTAGAGGAAGGCGGTGAGCACGGCCACGATGACGCCGATCGCCAGCCCCACGATCAGGCCGGCGCCCGTATGCTCCTGGATGGCGGCGGGCTCCAGAAAGCGCAGCGCGTATTCCACACCGCTGACGAACCCCAGGACCGTCACGGCCAGAAAGGCGTTGGCCCCGTTGATCAGGCACACCGCCAGCTTGTGTAGCTTAAAGGCGATGAAGGCCAGTAGCGCTCCCCCCAGCAGGCCCACCAGCAGGCCGGGGGCCAGGGACCCGGTGGCGAGGACGCCGATGATGGAGAAGCCCAGCACCCCCACCAAAAACCCCATCAAGGAGATGTACAGCTTTAAGACGCGGTAGCCGAAAAAGCACTGGATGGCGCCCGGGATGGCCAGGATCACCCCCAGGATCGCCAGACCGGACTTGACGGTTTCCGCAGCTCCGTTTAACAGCAGATCGAACATGTTTTCTTCCTCCTTTTTTCTTTAGAGGGCGGTGCGCCCTCTCCTTGCCGATCTTGTTTGGCCGCCCGGCGGCGGGGGTGGGGCAGGTCAGCCTGTTTGAGAGTCCTCTCCGGTCTCCGGAGCCCGCTCCCCCTGTTTCGGGTGTGTCCACCGCCCCGCCGCCGGGGGTGAGCGCTCCGCCGCTCACACCAGTAAGATTCACCAGCCCCCGGTCAGGTTTTAGGTTTTTGAAAAAATTGAAAAAATTTTTTTGAGGGGGAAGACCACCGCCCGACAGGGCGGCAAAGAGGCCCCGCGCAGCGCTGGGCTGCGCGGGGCCTTGGCTCGTTCGGTTGGCTTAGGGGCGGACAAGTCAGCTGTTGGAGCGGATCTCTTGAAAGATCTCCTCCTGCATCTCAGCAGAGATGTTCCAAGCCCGCTCATGGCTCCCGATCTCCATGGGGAGCTCCGGCGGCACCACACTGCCCTCCGGGATATCATAGGCGCTACACACCTCCAAATTGGGGCACTGGGTCAGCGGGGTCAGATCGATCGGGCGGCCGTTGTAGTCCAGTATCGCCGCTCTCAGATGCTCCAGCTGGCCCAGCGGCGTCAGATCGGTGTCCGCCGCGGCATTCAAATTCAAAAACTCCAAGGCCGGCATATGGTACAGGATATCCAAGGAGGAGGCCAGCCGGGAGCCACCCGGCAGATACAGATACTGTAATTCCGGCAGATCAGAGGAGGTCTCCAAGGCAATCTCAATATCCTGCGGACCCCAAAAATCCAAGAGGCGGAGGTTGGTCAACTGGGAGACGTCCAGCGTGTCACTCCCCTCCAAGATGAGTCCCAAACTCATCAGGGTCGTCTTTTGTTCCGCCGGAGTCAGGTCCGCCCCAGGGGCCATGTGGGCGCTCAGCCTTTTCAGCTGGGGCAGTTGATCCAAAAAGGACAGGTCCGATATCCCCGGCCCCTCCACATCACTCACATTGACCCTGATCGATAGGATAGTGTCGCTGACCGGCAGGGTCTCCAGCAGCGCGCCATCATCTGAGATCTGATAGATCACCTGCCACAGATCGGGAAACAGCGACAGGTCCTCCAGGCTACTCACCGGCCCGGTGCCCTCCTCCGCTTCATAGGAGTAAATCGACATTCCGTCGCCGCATATAGAAAGCGATGGGATATCCTCCAGGTCGTCCTCCCGGATGGTGCCCGAGGGTATGTCCAGCAGGACGCGGATGTTCTGCTCAAAGGCGGGGTCGGCGAAGGTGACGGCGGGGGACTGGCTCAGGGCGATCCCCGCGCCCCCCACCAGCACCGCCCCGGCGGCCACGCCGGCGGCGATCTTCATCTTTAGCGCCCCGGCCACCCCCTTCACCGCGGCGCCGGCCGCTGTGTGCCCCCCGGAGGCGGCCGCCGCCCCTGTACCGGCGGCCTCTCCCGCCGAGGCGGCTGCCGCCGCACCGGCCGCTGCGGCGCCGGCTGTCCCCATGCCCGCCGCCACGCTCTGCCAGGTATGGAGGAACGCAGCCGGGGCGGGAAGCTCTCCGCCCACGCAGGCCAGCAGAAGGCCGATGGGCGCGAAGGAGTGCAGCCGGATCCCATCCCGGGCCTCCAGGGCCAGGACCCCCTCCTTCAGCTTTTTCCGGGCGTAGTTCAGCCGGCTCTTCACCGTGTTCTCCGCACACCCCTGCAGCCGGGCGATCTCCTCCACGGAGCACTCAGAGAAGTAGTACAAAACCACGCACTCCCGCTGCTCCGGGGGCAGCCGGTCCACCAGCTCCAGGACCAGGCGTCGGGTCTCCCCGCTGTCCGCCGCCGCCTCGGGCAGGATCTTCTCGTCAGGGTCGGGAATGGAATCGAAATAGCTGTTCTCCTCCTCATCCTGCTCCGGGGAGACATAGCGTTTTTCCCGGTTGTGGAATTTGCGGCAACAGTTGGCCGTGATCTGGAACATCCAATGGAGAAACGCCTCCGGCTTCTGCAGCTTGTCCAGGTTCTGCAGGGCGGAGAGGTAGCTCTCCTGCACCGCGTCCATGGCCCGGTCCGGGTCGCCGGTCAGCCGGAGGGCCAAAGCGTAGACCCGCTGGCAGGTCTGCTGATACAGCTCGCTCATGGCCTCCTGGTCGCCCTCTTGGGCTTTTCGCACCAGTTCTGTCGATC
This sequence comes from uncultured Oscillibacter sp., assembly GCA_904393855.1. Classification (GTDB taxonomy): domain Bacteria; phylum Bacillota; class Clostridia; order Oscillospirales; family Oscillospiraceae; genus Oscillibacter. The sequence goes on from CAJFNE010000116.1 coordinate 5,839, forward strand.
CCATCCTTTTTTCTCTCCTTTACGCTCTTTCCTCGGACACATTCCACAGGCATATCCCTGTTTGCTCGCTCTCACTCGCCTTTTCAGTATACCATAGGAGCGGATAAAGGCAAGAAGATCTCTGCCCGCGCCAGACGCTGGACAGTATTTCAGCAGTTTCACCACCTGTAGGTCATGCGGTTGGGCTACCTATGGAATTGGGATCCCTGTTCAGCAAAAAATACCCACCCATTTGAAATGGGGTGGGTATTTTTTGCAACGCGCCAAGATTTTTATCTTAATGACATTG
>CAJFNE010000117.1 GCA_904393855.1 uncultured Oscillibacter sp.
TTTGCCGCTTACGGATGCGGCGTACCCCTTGCGGGTGCGGCCCGTTCGTCTCCGGCCTAAGTGCCGCCGCACATGCGGCGGTTGGCCTACGACACGCGCTTGCGAGCGCAGTCTTTTTGTCAAGAACAAAAAGAGAATGGGGGGTGGAATGTTAGGCCATCATCATGGCTGTAACCTCCCGGGCGACCACAGGTCGCCCCTACGCCCCCGCCTGGGACCGAGCGCATTGCCAGCAACCTGGCGGATCCTTGTAAGAAAGAAGATGGAAACCATGACCAGACAAGATGGCCGGGCGTTTGACGAACTGCGCCCCATCAAGATGACCACGGATTTTGTGAAATTTGCAGAGGGCAGCTGCCTGATCCAGTGCGGCGACACCATGGTGCTCTGCTGTGCCAGCGTGGAGGACCGCGTCCCGCCCCATGTGCCCGAGGGCACCGGCTGGGTGACGGCGGAGTACTCCATGCTGCCCCGGGCCAACCGGGAGCGAAGCCGCCGGGATGTCTCCAAACTGAAGCTCTCCCCCCGCAGCGCGGAGATCCAGCGGCTGGTGGGCCGGTCCCTCCGGGCCGCCGTGGACATGACCAAGCTGGGGGAGCACACGATTACCATTGACTGCGACGTCCTGCAGGGGGACGGCGGCACCCGGACGGCCTCCGTCACCGGCGGCTTTGTGGCGCTGGCCCTGGCCTGCCGGAAGCTGCTGGCGGAGGGAAAGATCGCGGCGGACCCCATTCAACACTATATCACCGGCGTCAGCGCCGGGATCGTGGAGGACACCGCCCTGCTGGACCTGCAGTACAGTGAGGACAGCCGGGCCCAGGTGGACCTGAACTGCGTGATGAACGAGCTGGGGGAGATCGTGGAGCTCCAGGGCACCGGCGAGGGGCGCTCCTTCACCCTGGCGGAGCAGCAGGAGCTGGTGCGCCTGTGCGCCAAGGGCAACCGGGAGCTGCTGGATCTCCAGAGATCAATTTTAAAGCGGTAAGGGGGAAGCGCAGTGGGACAGGTGTTTGAGGTTGTCATGCTCCTCTGCTTTGGCGCCTCCTGGCCATTCAATATTGCAAAATCCATCCGCTCCCGGACAGCCCGGGGCAAGAGCATGATTTTTGAGTGCTGCATTATCACAGGCTATCTCTTCGGCCTGGCGGGAAAGTTTATCAGCGGAAACGTCACCTATGTGGCGGCGTTTTACATTCTAGACATTGTCATGGTGGCCATTGACCTGGTCCTGACCTTCCGCAACCGGAAGCTGGACCAGCTGGCAGCGAAGGAGGAAACAGTATGAAATTCGTTCTGGCGACCCATAACCCCGGCAAGATTCAGGAGATGCAGGCGATCCTGTCCCAACTGGGGGTGGAGGTGGTGAGCCCCGCGGAGCTGGGCGTGGACGTGGACGTGGAGGAGACCGGCGAGACCTTTGCGGAAAACGCCATGCTGAAGGCCAAGGCTATCTGCGCCGCCGCGGGCCTGCCCGCCATCGCGGACGACTCGGGCCTCTGCGTGGACGCCCTGAACGGCGGCCCCGGCGTGTACTCCGCACGCTACGGCGGCGAGGGCCTGGACGACGCGGGGCGGACGGCCCTGCTGCTGCAGAACATGCGGGGCCAGACCACCCGGGCGGCCCACTTCGCCTGCGCCATCGCCTGCGCCTTTCCCAACGGAGACACGCTCACGGCGGAGGGCCGCTGCGACGGCGCCGTCGCCTTTGCCCCCATGGGGCAGGGTGGCTTCGGTTATGACCCGGTGTTCCTGGTGCCGGAGAAGGCCAAGACCTTCTCCCAGATGACGGCGGAGGAGAAGAATGAGATCTCCCACCGGGGCAGGGCCCTGCGGACATTTTCTGAAAAACTCGCAACTTATTTGAAAAGATAAACGTCTCATGTTATAAGGAGGAAAGAGCGTGAAAACCACCGGACGCTGTCCCAAATGCGGCGGCACAGACCTGCTGGCGGTGGAGCCGGGGCTGTACAATTCCTTCCCCGTCAGCTTTTTCACCAACGCCAAGATTTAGCGGTATATCTGCCGCACCTGCGGTTATACAGAGGAGTGGATTGCCGAGGAATCCATGGAGAAGCTGCGGCTGTCCACTTCGGATGACAAAATGTGAGAACATGACCGGAGCATTTCCGGTGCAAAGGAGTATTCATGGAACTGACAAGCAAGCAGCGCGCCCAGCTGCGGGGGCTGGCCAACGGCATCGAGACCATCCTCCAGGTGGGCAAGGACGGCATCGGAGAGAACCTTGTCAAGCAGGCCGACGATGCCTTGGAGGCCCGGGAACTCATCAAGGGCCGGGTTTTGGACAACAATATCGAGTATGACGCCCGCACGGCGGCGGAAGCCCTGGCCAAGGCCACCCGCAGCGAGGTGGTGCAGGTGATCGGCACCCGGTTCGTCCTGTACCGGGAGAGCCACAGCAAGCCGAAGGAGAAGCGGATTCAGCTGGTGAAAAAAGATAAGAGATAAGAGATATGAGATAGGAGTTTGGGTGTCCGGCGGAGCCGGACGCATTCCAATCGTTCCGCCGGAGGCGGAACCCATAAGTTTCTATCTCCGATCTCATCGCTCCGATCTGAACTTGGATTTTCCTTACCTCAGAAAGGAAGATATGGCATGAAAATCGGCGTATACGGCGGGACGTTCAACCCGCCTCACCTGGGCCACGTAACGGCGGCCCGGGCAGTGTTTGAACTGCTGAAGCTGGACCGGCTGCTGCTGGTTCCGGCAGGGCTGCCCCCCCACAAGGCGCTGCCGGCGGGCAGTCCCACCCCGGAGCAGCGGCTGGAGCTGACCCGGCTGGCCGGGGAGCAGCTGGGGCTGGGGGACCGGGTGCAGACCCTGGACATCGAGGTGCACCGGGGAGGCCGCAGCTTCACCGCCGACACCCTGCGGCAGTTGAAGGAGCAGTACCCGGACGATGAACTGTGGCTGCTGATGGGGACGGATATGTTTCTGACGCTCCAGGACTGGCACACGCCGGAGGAGATCTTCTCCCTGGCGGGCATCGCCGCTTTTGGCCGGACGGAGGCGGATACGGAGGAGTTGTTCTCCGCTCAGCGGGACTCCCTGTACCGGACGTATCCCCAGGCCCGGATCTTTACCCTGACGGTGCCCGGCGTGGTGGACGTGTCCTCCACGGAGCTGCGGGACCTGCTGGCCCGGGGGGAGGGAGCGAACCTGCTGCCCCCGGCGGTGTACGGCTATATCCTGCGGGAGGGGCTGTATGGGACCCATGCGGACCTGAAGCACCTGCCTCTCAGCCAGCTGCGGCCGGTGGCCCTCAGCTATCTCAAGCATCAGCGGATTCCCCATGTGCTGGGGACGGAGCAGGAGGCCATCCGCCTGGCGGAGCGCTACGGCGCGGACGTGGAGAAAGCCCGGGTGGCGGCGCTGCTCCACGACTGCACCAAACGGCTGGATATGGAGGAGCAGCTGGCCCTGTGCCGGCAGTACGGCATCCAGCTGGACGAGCTGGAGCAGCGGGCGCTGAAGCTGCTCCACGCCAAGACCGGCGCGGCTATCGCCCGGGAGGTGTTTGGCGTGGATGACGAGATCTACCGGGCCATCTGGTGGCACACCACCGGACACGCGGGGATGACGCTGCTGGAAAAGGTCATGTACCTGGCGGACTATATCGAGCCCTCCCGGGATTTTCCGGGCGTGGAGGAGCTGCGGCGTGTGTGCTATGAGGACTTGGACCAGGGCCTGCTGTTGGGCTTGGAGATGACGATTCAGGAAATGACAGCCATGGGAAACCCCGTGCACCGCGCCACGGTGGAGGCGCGAGACGCTTTGAAAGGATAGAGAGACCATGCCAAGAGAGACAGGAAAACATGTGGCGGGCGGGACGCCGAAGGAGAAAAAACCAAAAAAACCAAGCCGCCTGACCCGGCAGCAGAAGATCCTGCTGGCGGTTGTGATCTGCCTGGCGGTGGCCCTGGCGGTAGTGGCCGCCTGTCAGGCCCTGTTCGTCCGACCGGATATCCCCAGTAAGTCGGACACGGGGAGCGACCAGGCGGAGGAACTGGATTACGGGGACGGCATCCAGCCCCGGGCCGGCGGCGAGCGCAAGAGCGACGCCTACTATACCGTCTTGATTCTGGGCCGGGACACGGGCGGCGGCGGCAACACGGACACCATGCTGCTGGCCAGCTACGACGTCACGAACCAGAAAGCCACTGTCATGTCCATCCCCCGGGACACCATGGTGAACGTGGGCTGGGACGTGAAGAAGATCAACTCCGTCTACAACAACTACGGCGGCGGGGACCGGGGCATCCAGGCCCTGTACCGGGAGATCTCCCAGCTGGTGGGCTTTGAGCCGGACTACCAGGTGATCGTGGAGTGGGAGGCCGTGGGAGAGATCGTGGACGCCATGGACGGCGTCTGGTTCGACGTGCCCCGGGATATGGACTATGAGGACCCCTACCAGGACCTGTCCATCCACATCGACAAGGGCTATCAGCTCTTAAACGGAGAGCAGGCCATGGGCGTCATCCGCTTCCGGGATGGCCCCAACGGCTACAACAACGGCGACATCGGCCGGATCGAGACCCAGCAGGCGTTCCTGAAGGCCATGGTGGAGCAGCTTTTGAAGCTGGGGAACGTCACCAAGATCAACGAGTTCATCCGGGTGTTCCAGAACAATGTGGAGACGGACCTGACGTTCCAGAACATCCTGTGGTTCGCCCAGCAGGCGGTGCTGGGCGGGCTCTCCGTGGAGAACGTGAACTTCGTCACCATGCCCTATAAGGGCGCCTACGCCTGGAGCCGGTACTATCAGCAGAACCTCTCCTATGTGGTGCCCATCGCCAGCGAGCTGCTGGATCTGGTGAACAACGAGCTGAGCCCCTATCAGGAGGTGTTCACCCTCAGCGACCTGGACATCATGTCCGTCAACGCCGACGGGTCCATCAGCTCCTCCACCGGCCACGTGGAGGATTCCCAGGCGGCCCGGCCGCCGGTGAAGCCCTCCACGCCCAGCACGGAGGAGCCGGAGGAGGAGACGCCGACGACAGATCCGGGTACCGGGACGACGGACCCCGGCACGGGGACGACGGACCCGGGTACCGGCACCACGGATCCCGGCACGGGGACGACGGACCCCGGTACCGGCACCACCGACCCCGGCACGGGGACGACGGACCCGGGCACCGGCACCACCGACCCCGGCACGGGGACGACGGACCCCGGTACTGGCACCACCGACCCCGGCACCGGCACCACCGACCCCGGCACGGGGACGACGGACCCCGGCACCGGTACCACCGATCCCGGGACGGGAACCACCGACCCCGGAACCGGAACGACCGACCCCTCCGCCGGCTCCGGCGGAGACTCCGGCACCACCACCCCGCCGGACTTCTCCATCATTGATCCGGCGGCGGTTTGAAAGAGAGGAAGCATATCATGACACCAAAGGAATTAGCACTGATCGCGGTGAAGGCCCTGGACGAGAAAAAGGGGCAGGAGATCGCCGCCATCGAAATTGCGGACCTGACCACGCTGGCGGACTACTTCGTCATTGCCAGCGGCACCTCCAACACCCAGATCAACGCCCTGTGCGACGCGGTGGAGAAGGCCATGAAGGAGCAGACGGAGGAGACGCTGCTGCGCCGGGAGGGCTACCGGGACGGCACCTGGGTGCTGCTGGACTACGGCTGCCTGTGCGTCCACGTCTTTTCCCAGGAGGCCCGGGAGTTCTACGACCTGGAACGTTTATGGCGGGACGGCAAGCCCCTGGACCTCAGCGGGGTGCTGACGGCGAACTGAATGGATGCTGGACCGGACGGCCTGCGCACGCGCAGACCGTCCGGCTGTTCTTCCCGGGGCGCGGCAGAGCATCGCCGCCTTCCTGCTGCCCGGCTGAGGGAGCCGGAACCGGACAGGGAATTGACACAGGGACGGGAATCTCTTATAATGAGCACCAGGATTCGACAGTATTTCCGTCAGGAGGGGCGAATATGAACGACAAAGGCGGATTAGGCTTCTGGGGCGTGGTGGGCGCCGTGCTGGTGGCGCTGATCATCTTCTCCCT
>CAJFNE010000118.1 GCA_904393855.1 uncultured Oscillibacter sp.
CCGCGCCGGAGCTCTTCACCGGCAGCGGCACCTCCTATTCCACCGTGCAGGAGGACGGCTACGCCCGCTGGTACCAGGTGGGCGGCGCCGCCGGGAAGACCATGGCGGTCCAGGTGCCGGAGGACGCCGGCTTCTGGGTCTACGACGCCGCCGGGCAGGTAACGGCCTCCTCCGTGCTGTGGGGAGACACCTCCGTCACATTGCCGGAGGGCGGGGCCATCGCCTTTGTTGGCGACCCCGGCGCCCGGTTCCATCTGTCCTTCCAGTAACTCCAAGCAGCAGCGAAGCCCCGGCCAGTGGCCGGGGCTTCGTTTCGTTTCGTGGTTTCGCGGAATCCCCCATCAGGTCAGGTAGAAGTCCAGCAGGTTCGCCAGGGTGTGAGCGGAGAGGTAGGTGACGCCATTCTCCTTCACGCAGGTGCCGTAGGTCTCATAGGTCTCGCCCTGGCTGTTCACGCCGCAGACAGCGCCGCCGGGCAGGGCGGTCAGCAGTGTCTCCGTGGTCAGGCCCTCGGGCTTCTCCATGTCGTCCCCGTAGGCCACCACAGCGCCTTTCTGGTGGTCCCAGTAGACCTGCATCCCCAGGGACTCCGCCACGGCCCGGATGGGCAGCAGGGTGTCGCCGTCCTCCGTGGTCTTGACGTTCTGGGCAACGACGCCGCCGTTGACGGAAACCGTGCCCTCCTCGGAAACGGTCAGATACCCCCGGTACTCATAGGGGAACACCAGCACCTTCTCCGGCTGGCCCTGGGCGTCGGACCACACCAGGATGCGGGTGCCGGGGATCAGGTCCTCCAGCCGGACCTCATCCTCACTCTGGTAGCGCGCCAGCTCCGCGTCGTCGGTGATCTTCAGGGTGGTGCCGTCGGTGGCGGTAACCTCCGTCCAGGTCATGGCCGGGGGCGGATAGATGGCAGCCGCCACTTGAGGCGTCACGTTGTAAATCTCATAGAACTGGGGCACCGCGTAATCCGCAGGAATATTCCCCAGGATCAGGATTGCCGTGGCGTGGGGCGGCAGGCTCATCGTCATGGTGGGACCCGCCCAGGCGTAGACGGTGTCGCCGTCCTGCAGGTCCTGGATATCCATGGGCTCGCCGGTCACCGCGTCCAGGCAGAGAATGGACTCCCCGTGGAGGATGATCTCGTTGATGCCCTCCTGGTCGCTGGAATTCTTCACATACAGGCCGCCGCCTTCCAGCCAGGTCAGGGTTCCCCAGACCTGGGCCGGAGCCATATGGGTGGGCTCAGCGATGGCCGTCGTCTCCGCCGTCTCCCCTGTGGTCTCCGCCGCAAAGGCAGGGACGGCCAGAAGCGCCGCGCAGAGGATCAAAGAGAAGCACTGAATCAAGCGTTTCTTCATCATCGTCATTTCCATCCTTTCCGATGTTGGTCGAGCGGGGCTCGGTTTGGTAATTCTGACGGAGCGTGAGGAGGAAAAGTTCCCGGAAATGGGAAAAAATTTTGGCGTCCGTTCGGGCGCGGGGAAGCGGCGATGCGCCGCACTCTCCCGGGCGACCACAGGTCGCCCCTACGTTCCCGCCCAAACGGGCGCATTTGCTAGGCCACCAACATGGCCCGTGCCCCCGTTCCATCGGACGCACTCAAAAAGGGGCCCCAGCCTCCCGGCCAGGGCCCTTTTCCAAGGAAATACTTATTTCTTCCCATGCAGCGCCTTCATGCGCTTCTCATGATCCAGAATGGACTTCCGCATCCGCAGGCTCTTGGGCGTGACCTCCAGCAGCTCATCGTCCGCCAGGAACTCCAGACACTGCTCCAGGCTCATCTGCTTGGGAGGCACCAGCCGCAGCGCCTCGTCGGAACCGCTGGCCCGCATGTTGGTCAGCTGTTTCTTCTTGCACACGTTGACCGTGATGTCCTCGCTCCGAGGGCTGACGCCGATCACCATGCCGGCGTACACCGGCACGCCGGGGCCGATGAAGAGGGTGCCCCGCTCCTGGGCGTTGTACAATCCGTAGGTGACGGACTCGCCGGTCTCGAAAGAGATCATGGAGCCGGTGCCCCGGCGGGAGATGTCGCCCTTATAGGGGGCGTAGGAGTCAAACACACTGGCCATGATGCCCTCGCCCTTGGTATCGGTGAGGAAATCGCTGCGGTAGCCGAAGAGGCCCCGGGCGGGGATCAGGAACTCGATCTTCATCCGCTCGCCAACGGGAGTCATCTCCACCAGGTCCCCCTTCCGGGAGCCCAGCTTCTCGATCACCGCGCCCACGCAGTCGCCGGGCACGTCCACCACCAGACGCTCGATGGGCTCACACTTGACCCCGTCGATCTCCTGGTACAGCACCCGGGGCGGGGAGACCTGGAACTCGTACCCCTCCCGGCGCATGGTCTCGATGAGGATGGAGAGGGACATCTCGCCCCGGCCCGCCACGTTGAAGGCGGTCTCCCGGTCGGTGTCGGTGACCTTCAGGGACACATCCCGCAGGGTCTCCCGGTACAGCCGGTCCCGCAGCTGGCGGGAGGTGACAAACTTGCCCTCCCGGCCGGCAAAGGGGGAGTCGTTGACGGAGAAGGTCATCTCCATGGTGGGGGCGCTGATCTTGACGAAAGGCAGGGCCTCCACGCAGTCCGGGGCGCAGATGGTGTCACCGATGGTGATATCGGGGATGCCGCTCATGGCGATGATGTTGCCGGCGGTGGACTCCGTCACCGGATTGCGGTTCAGCCCCTCAAACTCATAGATGGCGGTGGCCCGGGCCTTGCGGAGCACCGCCTCCGGGTCGTGGTAGTTGCACACCGCGATCTCCTGGTTCTGCTTCAGGACACCCCGCTCAATGCGGCCGATGGCAATCCGGCCCACGAAGTCGTTGTAGTCGATGGAGGAAACCAGCATCTGGAACGGCGCCTCCACATCCGCCTCCGGGGCGGGGATATATTCCAGGATGGTCTCAAAGAGGGGCTTGAGGTCGGTGCCCGGCACATCGGGGGAGTAGGAGGCGGTACCGTTCCGGCCAGAGCAGAACAGCATGGGGGAATCCAGCTGCTCCGGGGTGGCGTCCAGGTCCATGAGGAGCTCCAGCACCTCGTCCACCACCTCGTGGATGCGCTGGTCGGGGCGGTCGATCTTGTTGACCACCACGATGACCCGGTGGCCCAGCTCCAACGCCTTGGAGAGGACGAAGCGGGTCTGGGGCATGGGACCCTCGGCGGCGTCCACCAGCAGGATGACGCCGTTTACCATCTTCAGGATGCGCTCCACCTCTCCGCCGAAATCGGCGTGGCCCGGAGTGTCCACGATGTTGATCTTGGTGTCCTTGTACCGGATGGCGGTGTTCTTGGCCAGGATCGTGATGCCCCGCTCCCGCTCCAGGTCGCCGGAGTCCATGACCCGGTCCACCACCTCCTGGTTTTCCCGGTAGACGCCGCCCTGCTTGAGCATCTCATCCACCAGCGTGGTCTTGCCGTGGTCCACGTGGGCGATGATGGCGACGTTTCTCAAATGTTCATTCTGCATAATTCTCTTCTCCTTCTTCTATGGCAAGACCACGCGGGGCCCCGCACCGCGGGGCGCGCCGCATGGCGCGCAATGTCAAATCAAAACCGGCGGCCGTGTTCTCGGGCAGGAGAGCAAATCTCACCGTCCCACGTTCCATGCGGCTCCCTCCGTGACATATCAACTCATTATTATAATCACCTGATTCCCATATTGCAAGGCAATTTTCCGTAAAATACCGGCATTTCCTGGCAAAATCAGCCCTTAGCGCATACAGGTGCTTCCTCCAGCAAAAGCCCGGAGCGCCTGCGAGCGCTCCGGGCTTCGATTTCTTCCAGGGTGCGGCCAGGGCAAACTCCCCGTCAAAGGCTCCCCGCTTTCCGCCTGGGACGACTTACCCCTCGGCGAAGGCCTTTCCATACTGATACCGCTTCCGGCCCCAGAGCAGGAAGCCCACGGCCACCGCCAGGCCCAGGGTCTCCGCCGCCGGCACCGCCAGCCAGATGCCGGTCTCCCCCAGCAGGCGGGGCAGGGTCAGCAGCATTCCCACCAGGAACACCAGCGTCCTGGCAAAGGAAATGACAGCGGACACCACGCCGTTGGAGAACGCGGTGAACAGGGAGGAGGCAAAGATGCCCACACCCATCAGCAGGAAGCTGACCGCGTAGATGGGGAAGCCCCCCAGCGTGATCTGGTACACCGCGCTGTCTGGGTCCGTGAACAGGATCAGGCAGGGCCGAATGACGATCTGGGAGAGGACGTAGACCCCAACGGCGCATACCACGATGAAGCGCAGGCAGGACTTGACGATCTCCCGCAGCTGCTTGATGTCCTGGGCGCCGTACTTATAGCTGATTACCGGCGCCACCCCCATGGAAAAGCCCAAGTAAATGGCGGAGAACACGAACTGGAAGTACATCACGATGGTGATGGACGCCACGCCGTCCTCCTGCCAGAACTCCAGGAAGATCAGGTTGAACAGCAGCGTGGTGATGGCGTTGGCGATGTTGCTCACCATCTCCGAGGAGCCGTTGCCGCAGACCTGCAGCAGCATCCGCCAGTTGGGCCGGAAGGCGGTGAAGTACAGGTCTCCCCGCCGGTTCCAAAAGAAGAACACGAGCCCCGACACCGCCGGGATGCAGTAGCTGATCACCGTGGCGATGGCGGCGCCCTCCACCCCCATGCCCAGGGGTCCCATGAAGAACCAGTCCAGGACGATGTTGGCAAGGCCCCCGGCCACGGTGACGCCCAGTCCCAGCTCCGGCCTTCCGGCGGTGACGAACAGGACCTGGAACACGGACTGCAGGAAGGACGCCGGGGCGAAGCTCACCAGGATCATGGTGTAGGTCCGGCAGTAGGGGAACTGGGCCTCGCTGGTGCCCAGCAGCCGCAGGATCGGGTCCAGGAATCCCAGGCACACCGCCAGGAATACCACGCTGGCCGCCACGGTCACCGCCACGATGCAGCTCAAGTCCTGCCGGGCCTCCTCCGCCTTGCCCTCCCCCAGCTTCCGGGCGATCACGGCGCTGCCGCCGGTACCCAGCATGACGCCGATAGCCAGCACCAGGCTGGTCAGGGGATAGGACATGTTGACGGCGGACAGGGCCAGCGTCCCCACGTAGCGGGAGATGAACATGCCGTCCACAATGGTGTAGAGGGACAGAAACACCATCATGACCATATTCGGCAGGGCAAATCGGAGAAGGGAGAGCGTGTGAAACTGTCTGGCTAAGGCATTATCCACGGTGCACCTCCCGGGCGAAGGCATCGGTGAAAGCCTGGGTGCCCTCCACCATGGCCTGCCGCAGCTCCTGACTCAGCGACTCCATGGCCCGCTCCTCGATCCGGTATAGGTCCCGCAGATGGCTCTCCGCGTAGGCCCGGCCCGCCTCGGTGAAGCAGACCAGCTTCTCCTTCAGATCCCGGCCCGCCTCAAAGCGGACATAGCCCTGCCGCTCCAGCTCCTTGACGATGGTGTTCACCGTCTGCTTGGGAATCAGCCATTCCTCCGCGATCTGCTTCTGGGTGCAGCCCCGGGCCTGAGCCAGGGCATACAGGGTCATGACGGTGTTGTAGCTCATGCCATGGGCCTTGGCCCATTCGCCGTACAGAGCCTCCTGGCGGCAGAGGCAGACACACATCTGCTCCACCTGTTGACGGGCATTCATAAACTTCCTCCTGATTCAGTCCGAAATCAGACGATATTATAGTACGGTTTCGGATTATTGTCAAGAGGGAATCTGCCGCCTGGTCTCCCGGAAAACAGAAACGGCCCTCCGGGCCGAGGAGCGGGAGGGCCGTCCGATGGGACGGGGCGTAGGGGCGACCTGTGGTCGCCCGGGGAAGTGCAGCGCATCGCCGCGGGATTCCACCCCCCATTCTCTTTTTGTTCTTGACAAAAAGACTGCGCCCGCAGGCGCGTGTCGTAGGCCAACCGCCGCATGTGCGGCGGCACTTAGGCCGGAGACGAACGGGCCGCACCCGCAAGGGGTACGCCAATCGCTTTGGCGCAGAACCTGCACTTGCGTGCAGGTTTGCTTAAAACGGGGGTTTTCCGAATTTGTACCGACTAAGGCAGGGGAGTCTTCTACCGGCTCGCGCCGTTCCGGTCAGTTGCGCCAGTCTTGCGCCGCGATTGCCGGTCTGGTGCAGACCTCGGGGTGGGTGTCGAAAGGTCTGTTCTTCGAAATTCGCTTGCGCTTTGCTTGGTGGTGGATGGGGCCTGAAAACGGGCGGATGTGGGCATCCGCCCCTACAGGGGTGATGGGAACTTGGCGACCGTGTAAACACACAGGCCCGCCCCTCATACCGTCCTGTAGGGGCCGACGCCCTCGTCGGCCCGCGTTTGCCGCCAGGACAGCGCCAGTGGAAAGAGAACGCAGGGGTATCCGGGATTTCCCCGGGCAAACATCGTCCCCAAGGGGAACGCGTTTGATCAATCCGCAACGAGGAAAGTCTAACCTTCCCTCGCCGGCGGCCGGAGGTACGCGCTTGCGCGGACCGACCCGCCGCAGCGTTTTTTTCTTTTGGACCGTCCACTGCGCAGCCGTTGGCGGCTTTGCCGCTTACGGATGCGGCGTACCCCTTGCGGGTGCGGCCCGTTTGTCTCCGGCCTA
>CAJFNE010000119.1 GCA_904393855.1 uncultured Oscillibacter sp.
AGACCGTATATCTCCGGGAGGTGGTGACGAATCCCGCCATCCAGGTGGGGGAGTACACCATCTACAACGACTTTGAGCGGGACCCCGTGCAGTTTGAGACGCACAATGTGCTCTACCACTATCCGGTGAATCAGGACCGGCTGGTGATCGGCAAGTTCTGCTCCATCGCCTGCGGCGCGAAGTTCCTGCTGAACAGCGCCAACCACACCCTGCGCTCCCTGTCCACCTATCCCTTCCCCATTTTCCATGAGGCGTGGGACCTGGACATCCGGCGTGTGGCGGAGGCCTGGGACAACCGGGGGGACATCGTGATCGGGAACGATGTGTGGATTGGCTACGAGGCCGTGATCCTGGCGGGCGTGACCATCGGGGACGGGGCCATCATCGGAACCCGGGCCGTGGTGACGCGGGACGTGCCGCCCTATACCATCGTGGGGGGAGTCCCGGCCAGGGTCATCCGCCGGCGTTTTTCCCAGGAGACCATCGCCGCCCTGCTGCGGCTGCGGTGGTGGGACTGGCCCCGGGAGCGGATCGCCCGGAATCTGGAGGCCCTGCAGGTCGGGGAGCTCCACCGTCTGATATAATTCCGGAAAAGCAGGAAGGCGCGCCGCTGACAGCGGCGCGCCTTTGCGTTTACAGGGCAGCTTCCGCCGCCCGCAGGAGGGCGGCGATCTGCTCCGGGGGAATATCCCGGATGGAGCGCAGGGGCTCCGGTTTTGCGTCATAGGGGGCGATGGGCTTCTCCAGCCAGATCACATCCCACCACTGCCCGTTCTTCCAGCCGGTGTTGTGGAAGACGCCCACCGGCTGGAAACCCAGCTTCCGGTGGAGTCCCTCGCTCTTGGCGTTGGGGAGCGTGATGCTGCCGTAGACGGTCCGAATGCCCTGGAGCCGCAGCAGCTGGAACAGGAGCCCATACAGCCGGCGGCCCAGCCCCCGGGAGGTGCTGTTCCGGTCCAGGTAGATGGACAGCTCCGCGTCCCACTGATAGGCGGCCCGCTCCGCCGGCCGGTGGGCGTAGGCGAAGCCGATGATCTGTCCGCTGTCCTCCGTGCAGACCAGGTGGGGGTAGTCCCGGGAGATCTCCGCGATCCGGGCGGCAAACTCCGCCTCCGAGGGGAGCGCGTACTCAAAAGTGATGGGGGTGTCGATATACTGTCCGTAGACACGCAGCAGAGCCGTGCTGTCCGCCGGAACGGCCAGTCTGATCTGCATGGCCTGCCTCCTTCATGGTTATGTTCTGGAAAAAACGCGCGGAGGGGTCAACCCCTCCGTGCGTCCGCGAAAATCGAATTACTTGCCGGACACGATGGCGGCGGTGTCCATGGCGATCATGAGCTCCTCGTTGGTGGGGATCAGCAGGACCTTCACCGGGGAGTCGGCGGCGGAGATCACGGTCTCCTTGCCCCGGACGTTGTTGGCGTCCGCGTCCAGCTTCACACCCATGAAGTCCAGACCCTGGCACACGTCGGCCCGGACACCGGCGTCGTTCTCGCCCACGCCGGCGGTGAAGATGACGGCGTCCACGCCGCCCATGGCCGCCGCATAGGCGCCCACGTACTTGCGGACCTCATAGGCGAACTTGTCCCGGGCCAGGGCGGCCTTCTGGTTGCCCTCAGCGGCGGCGTTCTCCAGATCCCGGAAGTCGGAGCTGACGCCGGAGAGACCCTCCATGCCAGACTTCTTGTTCAGCACGTTCAGCATCTCGTCGATGTTCATGCCGTACTTGTTCATCAGGTACTGCAGGATGCCCGCGTCCAGGTCGCCGGACCGGGTGCCCATGGGCAGGCCCGCCAGGGGGGTGAAGCCCATGGAGGTGTCCACGCTCTTGCCGCCGTCCACGGCGGTGATGGAGGAGCCGTTGCCCAGGTGGCAGGAGATCAGCTTCAGCTCCTCGATGGGCTTGCCCAGCATGGCGGCGGCCCGCTGGGTCACATACTTGTGGGAGGTGCCGTGGAAGCCGTAGCGGCGGACCCGGTCTTTCTCATAGTACTCATAGGGCAGGGCGTACATGTAGGCCATGGGGGGCATGGTCTGGTGGAAGGCGGTGTCGAACACGCCCACCATGGGCACGCCGGGCATGCACTCCTGGCAGGCCTTGATGCCGGTGATGTTGGCGGGGTTGTGGAGGGGGGCCAGGGGGATGCAGTCCTCCAGGGCCTTCATCACCTCGTCCGTGATGAGGACGGAGCCGGCAAAGGCCTCGCCGCCGTGGACCACCCGGTGGCCCACCGCGTCGATCTCTTTCATGGAGCCGATGACGCCGTTCTGGGGGTCCACCAGGGCGTTCAGCACCGCCTGGATGGCCTCGGAGTGAGTGGGCATGGCCACATCCACGGCGTTCAGAGTCTCCTTGCCCTCCACCTGGGGCTTATAGGTGAATTTGCCGTCGATCCCGATGCGCTCGCACAGGCCCTTGGCCAGCAGGACGCCGGTTTCGGGGTTCAGTAGCTGATACTTCAGGGAGGAACTGCCGGCATTGATGACGAGAATGTTCATGATTGCAACGTCTCCTCTTCTTTTGGGGAAGGCCTTGCGGCCCCTCCGCAAATCATATAAAATAGAATACAAGTTCAGGGCCGCGCAAGGGCCCAACCCCTATTATATCAGAGTTTTTTCCAGTGACAACCACTATTTTTACCGAAATGTCACTTTTTTGTCATCGAATTTGGGGTGAATTCTGTGGAAACTGCGGGTATTATTTTAGAATACAATCCTATGCACACCGGGCACCTCTATCTGCTGGAGCAGGTCCGCCGCCGGCTGGGGGCGGAGACCGCCGTGGTCGGCGTCATGAGCGGAGACTTTGTCCAGCGGGGGGATTTTGCCCTGCTGCGGCGGCAGGCCCGGGCCCGGGCCGCGGTGGAGAGCGGCGTGAATCTGGTGCTGGAGCTGCCTCTGCCCTGGGCTGTGTCCTCCGCGGAGCGGTTCGCCGCCGGCGGCGTGGAGATTCTGGAGGCCACGGGGGTGGTGACCCGCTTGGCCTTTGGCAGCGAGTGCGGGGACGACGCCGCGCTGGTGCGGGTGGCCGCCTGTTTGCGGACCGAGGCGTACCGCGCCGCCCTTCGGCGGCATCTGACCGGCGGCGCGTCCTATGACGCCTGCCGGCAGGCGGCCGCGGCGGAGGTGCTGGGAGAGGAGGACGCCGCGCTGCTGGCGCAGCCCAACAACAATCTGGGGGTGGAATACTGCAAGGCCCTGCTGAACCGGGGCTCCGGTATCCGCCCCTTGACCGTCTCCCGGGTGGGGGACGCCCACGACCGGGAGCGGCCGGGAGAGGGACACCCCTCCGCCACGGCCCTCCGCGCCCTGATCCGGGCGGGGGAGGCGGACCGGGCCCTGGAGCTGATGCCCCCCGCCATGGCGGCGGTCTACCGGGCGGAGGCGGCTGTGGGCCGCGCGCCGGTATTTTTGGAGACCTGCGAGCGGGCGGTGCTGGCCCGGCTGCGCTCCATGACGGAATCGGACTTCGCCGCTCTGGACCAGGGGCGGGAGGGGCTGTACCGCCGCTTGTACCGGGCCAGCCGCACAGCCCCGACACTGGAGACGCTGCTGGCGGCGGCCAAAACGAAACGCTATGCCCATGCCCGCCTGCGCCGGATGGCGCTGTGGGCCTATCTGGGGCTTTGCCCCGCCGAGGTGCCAGCACAGGTGCCGTATCTTCGGGTGCTGGCGGCGGACGCCCTGGGCCGGGAGCTGCTGGCCCGGATGCGGAAGGCCGCCCGCTTGCCGATTCTCACGAAACCCGGCCGTGTGCGCCGGCTGGACCAGGCCGCCCAGGCCCTGTTCGCGCTGGAGGCCCGGGGGGCGGACCTCTATGCCCTGGCGTACCCGGACCTGACGGCGGCCGCCGGAGGGAGCCTCTGGAGAGAGGGACCCGCGATGCTGTGATTCCCCTTTGGAAAGGAGCAACCCATGCCCAAACTGCTGATTCTGCTGCTGTCGCTGCTGCTGACGGCCTGCGCCTCCGCTCCGGTGGTCAGCGTCCAGAGTTCGACGCTGCCGCCGGCCTCCATGCTGCCGGTGACGGAGGAGGCCGGCGACGGTCTCCGCTACACGATGGAGCTGGAGACCTGGGAGCAGTCGTCCCAGACAGAGGATGGCACCCCCCTGGTGTCGTGCGTCTACAACCTGCCGGCCATGCATGTGGTCCGGGCGGATGGCTCGGAGGTCAGTGAGGCCGAAACGGAGCAGGAGACCCGCGCCCTGGAGGTGGCGGAGGCCTTTAACCAGGAGTTTACCGCCTGGACCGGGGAGACGGACTTCGAGGAGCTGACCCAGGAGGCCCGGGCAGACCTGGAGTGGCGTCAGACAGAGCAGGTGGAGTGGACCACCGGCTATGTGCTGGAACTGGACTGCACCGTCTATCAGACGGAGAAGTTGATCAGCGTCACGGGCATCCACTACAACCATCTGGACGGCGCCGCCCACCCCAACATGTGGTACATCAGCTGGAACTATGACCTGGAGGCGGGGGAGTTTTTTACCCCGGACTTTCTGGGCGAGGACACGGAACTGCACACGGCGGTGACGGAGGAGATCGTCCGGCAGGCCAACGCGCCGGCGAAGGACGGCACCATCCCGGCGGAGAACTACTGGGAGGACTATGCCGAGATCGCCGCCAACTGGAACACCACCGCCGTGGCCTTTGACGGGGAGGATATGGTGGTGACGTTCTCTCCCTATGAGCTGGCGGCCTTTGGCTTCGGGCCCCAGGCCTTTCGGATTTCCTACGGTTACCTGGAGCCCTACCTGAGCGACCACGGCCGGGAGCTGCTGGGGCTGTCAGAGGGCTGAACCCCACCGAAGCATGACGCCGGGGCGGACTGCGGGTCTGCCCCGCTTTTTTACCCTTGACATACCTAGAAATACTATGTATAATCAGAATAGAGAAATACCTCGAAAATCTAGGCAAGGGGGCGATGCGGCTTGAAACGGTTCCTGGGAACGTTTGGAGTCTGTCTGGTGCTGGGCTGGGCGTTCCTGTTCTTCGGGGGAGCCCTGATTTTTGAAAACATCTGGGCGCTGCTGGTGTTCAGCGCCCTGGTGCTGACCATTCTGATCCTGCTGTTTGAGGGGCAGGACCGGCGGATCGAGGAGCTGGAGGTACGGGTGCAGGCATTGGAGGAGCTGCACCGCGCGGAAAAGGAGGAAACCCTATGAGAAAACAGACCATGGACCACACCCATCTGCTGGTGCTCTCCCTGCTGGCGGGGGAGGATATGTACGGCTACCAGATGATCCTGGAGCTCTCCCGCCGCTCGGACCACACCTTCGAGATGAAGGAGGGGACGCTGTATCCGGTGCTCCACGGCCTGGAGCGGGACGGATTGGTGGAGGCCTATCAGCAGGAAGCCCCCACGGGCCGGGTGCGGAAGTACTACCACCTGACCCGGCGGGGGGCCTCCTTTCTGAAAGAGGAGGCGGAGGCATGGAACACCTATTCCAGCGCCGTCAACGCGGTGCTCCGGTCCAGCCCGGGGCTGAACCTGGCCTGAGATGGACCGGGGGGAGTATACGGATGCCGTCCTGTCCCAGCTGCGGCGGGTGACGGGGGACGAGCGGGAGTCCATTCGGGCGGAACTGGACGCCCACATGGAGGACCACATCTGCGCCCTGCGGGACCTGGGCTATGACGAGCAGCTGGCGGAGGAGCGGACCCTGGCCCTCATGGGGGACCCTGTGGAGGTGGGGAAGGAGCTGAGCCGCGTCTACACCGGCTGGGGCTGGGTGCTGCTGAGCCGGGCGGCGGTGTTGCTGACGGTGGTGCTGTGCATCCAGGCACTGCTGGGATTGGGTGTTTTATCGAACATTTTGTGGAGTATCCAGGCCAGAACCGTGCCGGATGAGATCCACAGCGACTACACCGCCGCGGCCACCCTGCGGCCCGACATCCGGATTCCCGTGGGCAACGACGTGCTGCGGGTGTACCGGGTGTCCGTGTGGGCAACGACGTGCTGCGGGTGTACCGGGTGTCCGTAGGGACGGAGGACGGCGTCTGGGCGGCGGAGGTGGCCACAGTGGCCTATGACCGCATCCCCGGCGGGGTGGTGTCCGGCCAGCTGCTGGACAACATGGTGCTGGAGGACCAGCGGGGCCTGGCGCCGGAGCACGGCCTGGGCGGCGGAGGAAAGGGTAATTTCGGCGCGGACTACTCCTTAGACTATCTGCCGGTGGAGCCGGGGGACACTTTCCTCACCCTCCGCTATGACCGGCTGGGAGAGCACGTGGCGGTGGAGATCCCGCTGCCGGAGGTGGAGCCATGAGCAGGAAGGAAAGCCCCAAGCGGGAGAG
>CAJFNE010000120.1 GCA_904393855.1 uncultured Oscillibacter sp.
CCGCCCCTACGGGGGTGACGAGAACTCGGCGACCAGGCAAACACACAGGCCTGCCCCTCATACCGTCCCGTAGGGGCCGACGCCCTCGTCGGCCCGCGTCAACCGCCCGGCCAGCGCCAGCGGAAAGAGAAGCAGAGGGTATCCGGGCCCTCCCCGGCCCAAAGGTTTCCCCAAGGCCATCGCGTTTGATCAAGACTACTACGAGGAAAGTCCAGCCTTCCTCCGCCGGCGGCCGGAGGGATGCGCTTGCGCGGACCGACCCGCCGAGGCGATTTTTTCTTTTGGACCGTCCACGGCCCGTTTTCTTTTTGTCAAGAACAAAAAGAAAATGGGGGGTGGAAATGCCCAGCCATCATCATGGCTGTATCTCCCAGGCGACCACAGGCCGCCCCTACGCCCCGTCCCGTCGGACGGCTCCCCCCTCCCCCCGGCGTCCCAGCCGGAAAACAACCACCCCCGCCAGGGCCAGACCCCAGATCAGGGTGCCGCCCGTCAGCGCAGCAATCTCCGTCCATAGCTCCGGCTCGGGGCCCATCAGGATTCCCCATGCCAGAAGGGCCATGAGCACCATGACCATGCCAGCCGCCGCCAGGGGCACGCCGACGTGATACCAGCGCAGGTGCCCGACCCGGCGGAATCCGCCAACGGCGGCGGTCACTCCGGCCGCAACCCAGCCGGCAGCGGGGGCCAACCGCGACAGATAGGCTCCCAGCAGAATCCCCATGGTCTGGGGCGGAGCATACCGCTGCTCCAGCAGCAGCGCGATGTAACTCCCTTTCGCCGTCACCAGCGCCAGCAATTGCCACAGCCCGTACAGCACCATGGGAATCCCCAACAGCTAGCCGTGATTCCGGAACCAGCGGCTCAGACTCCGCCCCAGGGGCGGCCGGGCCGTCTCCGGCTCCTCCCGCTCCTCCAAGAGGAGATCGTCCGTGGACACCCGGAACTGCCGGCTGATGCGGACGATCTTCTCCGCCTCCGGCATGGCCTCGTCCCGCTCCCACTTGCTCACCGCCTGGCGGCTCACGTCCAGCAGCTCCGCCAGCTGGTCCTGGCTCAGGCCCGCCCGGGCCCGGAGCTTCTGCAGCTTCTCTCCAAAGGTCATAGCGACTCCCTCCCGCCGTGTTCTCCCCCATAGCATACCAGGTCCGGCCGCCTTTGACCAGCAACCGGACCTGGAACCTCCGCAACCTGTGGTAGCGGATCGCATCTCAGCGATATTTCTTCTCCAAATGCTCCACCACGTCCGCCAGAGCGCCGTCCCGGGCGTGGCACACGATGGTGGCGCCGCTCTCCCGCACCGCCGGGATGCAGTTGGCCGGGGCGAAGCCCTCCGCCGCCAGACGCAGCATGGGCAGGTCGTTGGCCTCGTCCCCCACGCAGTACAGGTTCTCCGGCCGGATCTCCAGCCGCCGGGCCAGCCGCCGGACCATGCCGCCCTTGTCAGCCCCCTTGGCGGTCATCTCCAGCAGGTTCCGGCCGGAGAAGATCACCTCGTAGTCCTCCGCCCAGCCCTGCTCCCGCAGGAAGGCCAGGATCTCCTGCAGTTCCTCGTGGGACGCCTCAAAGAGCAGCTTCCCCAGGGGGAGGGGCACCTCCAGCAGGGAGGGCTTCTCCGTCACCGCCACCTTGGTCAGGTGCTCGTGGCTCCGGGTGATCTCGTTGGGGTGCACCGCGTGGATCACGTTGTCGATGTGATAGGCCTCCGCCGCCGCCTGGGGGAAGCGGTCCAGGATGATCTGCCCCCGCCGGCGGGCCTGATCGTCCAGCAGGATGTTCTCCAGATACTCCCCCCGGGCGAAGTCGTACAGCACCGCGCCGTTGCAGATGACGGCGGGGGCGTTCATGGGCACCAGGGGCGCGTACTTCTCAAAGGCCGCCAGGGCCCGACCCGTGGCCACGGTGAACCGGCCGCCCTCGGCGAGAAAATAGTCCAGCGCCTGCCGGTTCCGCTCCGGCAGGGGCGGGATGGGCTCCCCCCGCAGCAGGGACTCCTCCGTATAGATCAGGGTATTGTCAAAGTCGCTGGTCAGCAGCACGCCGTCAAATCTCCCCATAGAACCTCCTCCTTACTTCTCCCGGAAAAAGGGGAGAGGCGGCTGCCTCTCCCCCGGTGATCACTCGCTCTTGGCGCCCTCTCCGCCGCCCTTGTTCCGGCGGCGTCCGCCCCGGTGCCGGGGACGGCGGCGCTTGGCCTCTCCCTCCGCGGCGGCGGGCTCCGCTTTCCGCTCCGGCTTGCCCGGAGCCTTGGGCTCTGACTTGGCCGCCGGCTTCTCCCGGGGCTGCTCCTTGGCCTGCTCTTTCGCCTGCTCCTGGGCCGGGCCCTTGTTCCGGCGGCGTCCGCCCCGGTGCCGGCGGCGGGACTTGCCGCCGCTCTCGGGCCCTCCGATCTTCTCCCGGACCGGGGCCTCCTCCAGGGCGGAGCTCATATAGAACGGCGTGGAGAACAGCGGCTCCGCGAAGCCAGACTCCTCCTCCGGCCGCTCCTCCACATACCGGGTGGGCCGCTCCAGAGGAATCTCGATGCCCTCCCGGCTGCCCTTGCCGTTGCGCAGGACGCGGACCTCGCAGTTGTGGTAGCACTTCAGGGACTCCGGCGCGGAGTCCAGGCTGACCTTCATGGTCTCCTGCAGCAGGTCCACGCTCTTGACGTTGCCGGGCCCATCGGGGGTCTGGACGAAGCTCTCCACCTTGGGCATCCGCTTGACGGCGTCCTCATAGGCGTTCTGCTCGTACTTCAAACAGCACATGAGCCGGCCGCAGGTGCCGGAGATCTTGGTGGGGTTCAGGCTCAGGTTCTGGGTCTTGGCCATCTTGATGGAGACCGGCAGGAACCCGTCCAAAAACTGGGAGCAGCAGAAGGGCCGCCCGCAGATGCCCAGGCCGCCGATCATCTTGGCCTCGTCCCGGACGCCGATCTGACGCAGCTCGATCCGGGCCCGGAACACGCCGGCCAGGTCCCGCACCAGCTCCCGGAAGTCCACCCGCCCGTCGGCGGTGAAGTAGAAGACGATCTTGCTGCCGTCAAAGTTGATCAGCACGTTGACCAGCTTCATGTCCAGGCCGTGGTCCGCGATCTTCTTCTCGCAGATGTCGAAGGCCTCACTCTCCCGCCGGCGGTTGTGGTCCACCGTGCGGCGGTCATTCTCCGTGGCCTTGCGGACCACGGGGCTCAAAGGCTGCACGATGGCCGTGTCCTCCACCTCGTGGTTGCCCTGGGTGCAGGTTGCATACTCCACCCCCTGGGCGGTCTCCACGATCACCTGCTCCCCCATCTTCACCTGCAGGCCCCGGGGGTCAAAATAATAATTCTTGCATCCATTGCGAAAACGGACGCTGATCACTTCTGTCAAAGGATACCCTCCAATTCCGCGGCCAGGGCGCCCAGCACGTGGCCAACTCCCACGTTGTAGGCGCACTCACCGTGATATGTTTCCAACAGTTCTATTGTGGACATGATTTGGGCTTTTGTCAAGTTTTTCGCGAGAAATGGCGGGATTTCCCGCTGGGATTCCGGGTCCCGGTACCCATACTGCAGCAAAAGCGCCGCCGCGAACTCCTCCCGGGCCCAGGCCAGCATGTCCGCCAGGGCCTCCCGGTCCAGCCGCCGGCGCTCCAGCCCCACCAGAAACTCCGTCACGGCCCCCCGCCTCCGGCTGCCGATCCGGCGGCAGAGCTCCTCCCCCTCCTCCGAGGGGGCCGTCTTTGCCTCCGCCGGGGGCAGCTGCAGCTCCACACACCGGGAGCGCAGGGTGGAGAGCACCTGGCTGCGGTTCTCCGCGCAGAAGAGGAACGCCGCGTAGGGCGGGCCCTCCTCCACCACCTTCAGCAGCACGTTCTGGTCCTGCTCCGTCAGCAGGGAGCAGTCGGGAAAGAGATAGACCTTCCGGGCGCCCTCGTTGGGCTGGATATAGGCGTCCGCCCGGACGGAGCGCACCACGTCCACGGCGATGTTCTTGTGGGCATCGTCCCGGACCGTGATGACGTCCGGGTGGATGTCCGCCTCCACCTTCCGGCAGGCGGGACAGACGCCGCAGGGCTTCCGGTCCCCCCGGCACTGGAAAGCCGCCGCGGCCAACCGGGCGGCGGCAAGCCGGTCCCCCGGGCCGGTAAACAGCAGCGCGGGGGACAGCGCTCCCCGGCCGGCGGCCTCCCGGATCCGGGCGGCGACAGATTCTGCACAGGATATGGCCACGGCGGCGCCTCCTCTCTCAGCGGCGGTTTCCCGAAAATATCTTGTATTGTATCACAGCATCTCCCAAAAGGAAAGAGCGCTTCCGGTAAATTTCCCGTTCTGCCGCCTCTTGACAGCCGCCCCGCTTTCTGATATGCTCCATGGTAACCTCAGGACAATCAAACACAGGGGCGCTGGGCGGAAGCCCGGCTGAGATGGAAGGCAGATCCCGCCTTCAGTCCCTTAAACCTGATCCGGGTAATGCCGGCGTAGGAAGTGTATCCCCCTCCCTGCCGCGGCCCGCTGGATGGCCTGCGGTATTTTATTTTTGAGGAGGAATTCCGTATGAGCACCCAATCCCATATGCGCACCCGGATGCTGTGCGAGGCCGCCCTGATGGTGGCCCTGGCCCAGATCCTCAGCTACATCAAACTGGCGGAGGCCCCCAACGGCGGCTCCATCACCTTCGCCATGTTCCCCATTTTCTTTTTCGCCGTCCGCTGGGGCCTGCGGCCCGGCCTGATGGCCGGCTTCGTCTTTGGTCTCTTGCAGCTGATCTTTGACGGCGCCTACGCCTGGGGCTGGCAGTCCATGCTGCTGGACTACCTGCTGGCTTTCACCCCCCTGGGCCTGGCAGGCCTGTTCAAGGGCAAGAGGTGGGGCCTCTTCGTTGGCACCCTGCTGGGCTGCTGCGCCCGCTTCGTGATCCACTACATCAGCGGTGTCACGGTCTACAAGATCCTGGCCCCCAAAGAGTTCTTGAACTGGACCTTCTCCAGCCCCGCCCTGTACTCCCTGGTCTACAACGGCTCCTACATGCTGCCCAACACCATCATCTCCCTGGTGATGGCCGTGGTGCTGTACTTCCCCCTGAAAAAGTACATCCTGGGTCAGGACCTGCGGTGACACGTTTTCCCCGAAAAACTCCCCTCTGCCAGCGGCAGAGGGGACTTTCAGCTTGTCGAAAAGGCTTTTCCGACAAGCTGACCAAGTGTTCAGAACTTCCTGAAGTTCTGAACACTTTTGATTTCATAGGCGCAGGACACCCTTCCTGGGTTTCCCGCGCACACCCTTCCTTCCCGTCATCTGAACTTTCCGCATTTATCGGCAGTTTGAAGCCCCTTTTCCCGTGGCAAAGGGGGCTTTTTTCCACAGGAAATCGTTTTTTATGGAAATCTCACAGGCTTTTTCTCGTTTTTTTGCAATTTTGCCCAGGTATTTTTTGTATTTAAGTATTGTTTTTTGCTTTTTCCCCGATTATAATGGTGACACGAGAAAAAGAAAACGTTTAAACTCACCAGATATGAGACGGAGGATGCGCAATGAGCAAGAAATACTGCTATCTCTTCACCGAGGGCAACGCCAACATGCGGGAGCTCCTGGGCGGCAAGGGCGCCAACCTGGCGGAGATGACCAACATCGGTCTGCCGGTGCCCCAGGGCTTCACCATCACCACCGAGGCCTGCACCCAGTACTACGAGGACGGCCAGAAGATCAACGACGAGATCAGCGCGGAGATCCTGGAGTACGTCAGCAAGATGGAGCAGATCACCGGCAAGAAGTTCGGCGATCGGGAGAATCCCCTGCTGGTCTCCGTCCGCTCCGGCGCCCGGGCCTCCATGCCCGGCATGATGGACAC
>CAJFNE010000121.1 GCA_904393855.1 uncultured Oscillibacter sp.
GCATGTGCGGCGGCACTTAGGCCGGAGACGAACGGGCCGCACCCGCAAGGGGTACGCCGCATCCGTAAGCGGCAAAGCCGCCAACGGCTGCGCAGTGGATGGTCCAAGAGAAAAAATCGCTTGGCGCGGAACTTGCGCCTGCGCGCAAGTTCGCTTAGAACGGGGGTCTTCCGAATCGGTGCCTCCGTTTTTTGTTATCCTTCTGCCGGTTCGCGCCGGACTGGGGTATCGCTTCGCTCTACCCCCGCGTGTAGAGGCTGGGTAAATATCTCGAGGGTGGTCATCAGAAAGTCTGTCCTTTGTGCCCCGCTGACGCTGTCCTGGAAGTTGCTTAGGGTATGGTAACCGGGGACGGGCGCTGCGCGCCCTCTTAAATGATGGCCTCCACGTAGTCCCGGGCATCGAAGGGCTTCAGGTCGTCGATCCCCTCGCCCACGCCGGCCAGCTTGACGGGCACGCCCAGCTCCTTGGCGATGGCCACCACGATGCCGCCCTTGGCGGTGCCGTCCAGCTTCGTCAGCACGATGCCGGTGAGGCCCGCCGTCTCCTGGAAGGTCCGGGCCTGGATCAACCCGTTCTGGCCGGTGGTGGCATCCAGCACCAGCAGCGTCTCCCGGGCCGCGCCGGGGCACTCCCGGTCGATGATCTTGGAGAGCTTATGAAGCTCCGCCATGAGGTTCGCCTTGTTGTGGAGGCGGCCGGCGGTATCGCACAGCACCACGTCCACCTGCCGGGCCTTGGCGGCCTGGAGTGCGTCAAACAGCACCGCGCCGGGGTCGGCGCCCTCGTGCTGGCGCACCAGCTCGCAGCCGGCCCGCTCCGCCCAGATCTGCAGCTGGTCGGCGGCGGCGGCCCGGAAGGTGTCCGCCGCGCAGAGGAGGACCCGCTTGCCCTCCCCCTTCAGCCGGTGGGCCAGCTTGCCGATGGAGGTGGTCTTCCCCACGCCGTTGACGCCGATGAACAGCACCACGGAGGGCCGCGTGGAAAGGTCCAGGGCGGTGTCGCCCACATCCATCTCCTCCGCCAGAATGTCCCGCAGGGCAGCCTTCACTGCCTCCTGGTCCTGGAGCTTCTCCTTTCGTACACGCTGACGCAGCTTCTCCACGGCGTCCAGGGCGGTATCCATGCCCAGGTCCGCCAGGATCAGCGTCTCCTCCAACTCCTCAAAGAAAGCCTCGTCGGCCTCTGTGAAGCCGGAGAACAGGTTGGTGGTGATTTTTTTCAGTTTGTCAAAGAAACCCATAAGTTTGCTCCTTTTGGCGGCGTTGGCCGCGGCAATGCGCCCGTTCGGGCGTGGGGGAATGCCAGGTTGCTGGCAGCAATGCGCCCCCCATTTTCTTTTCGGTCTTGCCGAAAAGAAAACGGGCCGCGCCCGGTCCAAAAGAAAAGAACGCCGGGCGCAGAACCTGCGCATACGCGCAGGTTTGCTTATATACGAGAGATTTCTGAATGTGTGCTGACTAGACTTGAGAGTCTTCTACCGGCTCGCGCTGGACTACTCCCTTGCGCGGGTCTTGCGCCGCGATTGCCGGTCTGGTGGAAATTTCGGGGTGGTTGTCGAAAGGTCTATCCTCCTGAATTCGCTTGCGCTTTGCTTGGTGGTAAGTGGGGACCTGAATACGGGCGGATGTGGGCATCCGCCCCTACAAGCGCCATCCTGCAGGGGCCGACGCCCTCGTCGGCCCGCGTCAACCGCCAGGGCAGCGCCAGCGGAAAGAGAAAGACGGGGCATCCGGGCCCTCCCCGGGCAAACAGCATCCCCAAGGGGAACGCGTTTGATGACGGCTGCCACGAGGTAAGGCCAACCATCCCCCGCCGGCGGCCGGAGGTACGCGCTCTGCGCGGACCGACCCGCCGTGGCGTTTTTTTCTCTTGGACCGGGCGCGGCCCGTTCTCTTTTTGGCAAGACCAAAAAGAGAATGGGGGGCGCATTCATTCAATCTTCAATTCCTTCGCCAGATCATTCATATTGATGGTCAAGATCTTACTGACCCCCTGCTCCTGCATGGTAACGCCATAGAGCACATCCGCCTCCTCCATGGTGCCCCGGCGGTGGGTGATGACGATGAACTGCGTCTTCCCCGCCAGACGCCGCATATAGCGGGCGTAGCGGGTAACGTTGGCGTCGTCCAGGGCCGCCTCGATCTCGTCCAGGACACAGAAAGGCGTGGGGTGTACCTTTAATATAGAGAAATACAGGGCGATAGCCACGAAAGCCTTCTCACCGCCGGAGAGGAGAGAGATGGTCTTCAGGGTCTTGCCCGGCGGCTGGGCCTTGATCTCGATGCCGCAGCCCAGGATGTCGTTCTCGTCCTCCAGCTCCAGCGTGGCGGTGCCGCCGCCGAAGAGCTCCGTGAAAGTGGTCTGGAAGCTCTCCCGCAGCAGCTGGAACTGCTGGGCAAAGATCTCCGTCATCTGGCTGGTGATCTCCGCGATGATGCCCTCCAGGTCCTCCTTGGCCCGCTCCACGTCGTCCCGCTGGTCCGTCAGGTAGGTATACCGCTCGTTGACCCGCTGGAACTCCTCGATAGCGCCGATGTTGATGGTGCCCAGGGCCGCGATGTCCCGCTTCAGCTCCCCGATGCGCCGGGTGGCCTTGGGGACGCTCTCCAGCTCGATCCGCAGGGCTGTGGCGTCAGAGTGGCTCAGCTCGTAGTGCTCCCACAGCCGGTCCAGGATCTGCTTTTCCTCCATGGCGGAGGTGGCGATCTTCTGCTCCAGCTTAGAGGCCGCCCGCTCCAGGTTCAGCAGGTTCTCGTTCATCTCCTGCCCCGCCCGGTTCTTGGCGGTGCGCTCCGCCTCCAGGGCCAGCTTCTCCTCGTTCAGGGCCGCCAGCCGCTCCCGGAGCGCCTGGCCCTGGGCGGAGAGCCCCGCCAGGGTCTCCCGCCGGCGCCGGATCTCGTCCTCCGCCTCCGCGATGCTCTGCCGATAGGCCCGGACGGTCTCCTCTTTCTGAGCCTGGTCGCCGGTCAGGTCCGACGCCAGACGCCGCAGCTCCTCCGCCCGCTGCTCCGCGGCCTCCCGCTCGGCGGACAGCGCCGCCGCCCGGGACTTCTTCTCCGTGATCTCCTCCGCCAGGGCGTTGGACTGGGCCAACAGCTCCGACTGGCCGGAGAGAGCCGTCTCCGCCTGGGTCCGGTACTGCGCGGCCAGGGCCTCCTGCTCCGCCACTCGGGCCTCCGCCTGGGCGGAGCGCTGGGCGTTGTCCTCCAGCCGGCCGGTCAGGCTCTGCCGCTCTCCGGCAAGGTTCTCCAGGTTCTCCCGGAGGGACCGCAGCAGCACGTCGTAGTGGTTCTTCTGCCCCTCCAGCCGCAGCACCGCGTCCTCTGCCTCCCGCCGCTGGCTCTCCGCCGTCTCCATCTCGTACTGAGCGGCGGCCAGCTCCCGCTGGGCGGTCTCCTCCTCCCGCTGGGCGGCGGAGAGTTTCTCGTGCAGGGCGGCGGCCTGGCCGTTCAGCTTCTCCAGCTCGGCGGCCCGGCTCAGTACGCCGCTGCCCCTGCTGGTGCTGCCGCCGGTCATGGAGCCGCCCCGGTTGATCACCTGGCCGTCCAGCGTTACGATCCGAAAGGCGTTCCGGTACTTCCGGGCCATGGCGATGCCGCAGTCCAGGTCCTCCACCACCACGGTGCGGCCCAGGAGATTCTGGAAAATATTCCGGTACCGCTCGTCGAAGCGGACCAGCCGGGAGGCAAGGCCCACGAAGCCGAACTCCCCCTCCACGCCCTTTTCCCGGAGCTCCTCGCCCCGGATGGCGCTGAGGGGCAGGAAGGTGGCCCGCCCGGCGTCCCGCTGCTTCAGAAAGCCGATGGCGCTCTTGGCGTCCTCCTCCCGGTCCACCACGATGTTCTGAAGGCCCGCCCCCAAGGCGATCTCGATGGCCAGGCTGTACTTCTGGTCCGTCTTCATCAGACTCGCCACCGGACCGTGGATACCCCGAAGGCTGCTTTTCGCCTGCATGACGGTCTTCACCGCCTTGGAGAAGCCCTCGTACTCCTTCTCCATCTCCGTCAGGAGGCGGATCCGGTTGTCCAGAGTCCCCACGTCCACGGTGAGCTTCACCCGGGCCTCCCCGGCGGCGGCGGCCTTCTTCCGCCGCTCCTCCATCCGCAGGCTGTGGCCGGCGATGATGTTGGCGGCGGCCTGAGCCTCGTCCCGGGCGTCCTCCAGAGCCCGGCGGCTGGTCTTGGCCGCCTGCTCCGTCTCCGCCAGCTGGGCCTCCCCGGCGGCGAGCTCCTGGTCCACGGCGGCCTTCCGGTCCTCGATCTGTCCGTTCTCCGCGGCAATGGCCGCGGCCTCCGCCCGGGCGTCCGCCGCCGCGGCGACAGCCATGGCCTCCTGGCCCCGGAGGGACTCCGCCTCGCTCTGGGCGCCGCCGGCCTGCTGGGCGGCGGCTTGGGCCTGGGCCAGCAGTTCGTCCAGGGCCGCGTTCAACTCCTCCAGCTCCCGGCTGATCTCCTCCGCCCGCTGGGACTGCTCCTCCGCCTGGCGCTCGATTCCGCCCGCCCGGCTGCCGGTCTCCTCCAACTCCCGCCGGGCCCGCTCGATATTCTCCTGATGGTGGCCGATGGTGCTCTCCAGCACGGCGATGGCGGACTCCTGCTCTTTCACCTGGCCGTCCAGCTCGCCGGCCTGGGCGCGGACCGCCTCGGCCTCCACATCCTTCTCCCGCATCCGCTCGCCGTACTGCTCCCCCTCGGCGTAGAGGGCGTCCAGGGCCTCCCGGGCCCGGTCCCGCTCCGCCTCGGCGGTGTGGAAGTCCAGCTCCAGCTTCCGGGCGCTGGCCTTCAGGGCGTCCAGATTCTCCAGCCACACGGAGATCTCCAGCAGCCGCAGCTCATCCCGCAGCACCAGATATTTCTTCGCCCGCTCGGACTGCTCCCGCAGGGGCTCCACCTGCAGCTCCAGCTCCGCGATCTTGTCGTTGACGCGCACCAGGTTCTCCTGCGTCCGCTCCAGCTTCCGCTCGGACTCCTCCTTGCGGTGGCGGAACTTGGAGATGCCGGCAGCCTCCTCAAAGATCTCCCGGCGCTCGCCGCTCTTGGCGGAGAGGATCTCGTCGATCTTGCCCTGGCCGATGATGGAGTAGCCCTCCCGGCCCAGGCCCGTGTCCAGGAACAGCTCTGTCACGTCCTTGAGGCGGACGGACTGGCGGTTGATGTAGTACTCGCTCTCCCCGCTGCGGTAGTAGCGGCGGGTGACGGAGACCTCACTCTCCTCCATGGTGGGGAAGATGTGCTCCGTGTTGTCCAGCACCAGCGTCACCTGGGCAAAACCCACGGGGGGCCGCTGGGCGGTGCCGCTGAAGATGACGTCCTCCATCCTGCTGCCCCGCAGCGCCTTGGCGCTCTGCTCCCCCAGCACCCAGCGGATAGCGTCGGAGATATTCGATTTTCCGGAGCCGTTGGGTCCCACCACGGCGGTGATGTCCTCGCCGAAGTGCAGAACGGTCTTGTCGGGGAAGGCCTTGAAGCCCTGGATCTCCAATGCTTTAAGGTACATAAGCACACCTCTTTCTTTCCATAACCTTCTATCCCCCTTATTTCAAGGGGTTCCAGGCTTTTTGTGCTTACATAACCCCTTACAGATTTCTATAACTTTTCAGTGTAGTGGTGTATATCCTGGTGCAAAATGGTGTTGGCTGCGGCAAAATGGTGTAAACCTATATGACCTTGATTTTGCCTTCCAGGCTTTGAAAACTTGCGATCTTTCTGGAC
>CAJFNE010000122.1 GCA_904393855.1 uncultured Oscillibacter sp.
TTC
The DNA here is from genome assembly GCA_904393855.1 of uncultured Oscillibacter sp. Taxonomy (GTDB): domain Bacteria; phylum Bacillota; class Clostridia; order Oscillospirales; family Oscillospiraceae; genus Oscillibacter. The sequence goes on from CAJFNE010000122.1 coordinate 4, forward strand.
GACTCCACCGAGCACTTTGAGGAGAACCTGGAGATTTTGCTCTCTTTCGTGTCCATCCCCTACTTTACGGATGAGAGCGTGGCTAAGGAGCAGGGCATCATCGGCCAGGAGATCCGCATGATCGAGGACAACCCCGACTGGCAGATCTACACCCGGATGATGCGGGCCCTCTACCACAACAGCACCGCCCGCACCAGCATCGCCGGCACCGTGGAGAGCATCTCCCACATCACGGCGCAAACCCTGTACGACTGCCACAAGGCTTTCTACACCCCCTCCAACATGATTTTGACGGTGGTGGGGGACGTGGACCCGGTCCACGTGGTGGACCTGGCCCGGCGCATCCTGCCCCGGGAGGGCGGCCCGGAGATCCCCCGAGACTACGGGGAGGAGCCGGAGACCGTGGCGGAGGCGGAGACCTCCATGGCCATGGAGGTTTCCAGCCCCCAGTTTTTGACGGGCTTCAAGTGCCGTCCTGTCCCGAACGGGGAGGAGTTCCTGCGCACGGTGGTGATCGGGGACATGGCCTGCGATATCCTGCTGGGGGACTCCAGCCCTCTGTATCTCCGGCTCTACGACCAGGGACTTATCAACAGCAGCTTCGGCGGCGCCTTCGAGATGCTGCCGGGGGCGGCGTACCTCTACGCCGGCGGCGACAGCAAGGATGCGCGGAAAGTGGCCGCGGAGATCCAGAAGGAGGCGGACCGCCTGGCCCGGGAGGGCATCGACGAGGCGTTCTACCAGCAGGTGCGGCGGGCCTCCTTCGGGTCCAACCTGCGGGGGCTGAACTCCTTTGAGAACATCGCCGTCTCCCTGACGGAGGGCTATTTCCACGGCTACGACCCTTTCCGCTTCCCCCAGGTGTTCGACTCCATCACCCGGGACGACGTGGCCGTCTTCCTCCGGGACAACCTGCGGGAGGATCGGCGGGTCCTCAGCGAGATCACCCCCAAGGAGTAGAAAGAGAGGAACGCAACTTTGACTGCATTGAAGGATATGCCCATCAGCTTCCCCGGGCTGTTCGGGGACTGGGAGTTCAACCCGGACCCCATTGCCATCCACATCGGCCACGGCATCTACTGGTACGGCATCATTCTGGCGGTGGCCATGCTGGCGGGACTGCTGCTTTGTATGAGGCAGGCGAAACACTATGGCCTGACCCAGGACCACGTGCTGGATCTGGTGCTCTGGGCGGTGCCCAGCTGCATCATCGGCGCCCGGCTGTACTACGTGATCTTCTACCTGGACCTCTACCGCAACGACGACGGCAGCCTGAACTGGGGCGAGATGGTGGCGGTCTGGGACGGGGGGCTGGCCATCTACGGCGCGGTGATCGCCGCGCTGATCGTGGTGTTCTTCTACACCCGGCACAAGAAACTGCCCTTCTTCGCCATGACGGACCTGGGCGCCCTGGGGCTGATCCTGGGGCAGATCATCGGCCGCTGGGCCAACTTCATCAACCGGGAGGCCTTCGGCGGCCTGACGGACCTGCCCTGGCGGATGCGGCTGTGGGTCAGCCCCACCCAGTATATCGAGGTGCATCCCACCTTCCTCTACGAGAGCCTGTGGAACCTGGTGGGCCTGCTGTTGCTGCTGTTCGTGGTCTCCAAGGGCCGCCGCTTCGACGGGGAGAACACCTGGTTCTACTTCCTGTGGTACGGCCTGGGCCGCTTCTGGATCGAGGGATTGCGGACGGACAGCCTCTACCTCTTCGACTGGACCTTTATGGGCCAGCCCATCCGGGTTTCCCAGGCACTGAGCCTGGTGCTGGTGATTGTGGCGGCGTTTATGCTGTTCTACAACATCAAGATCAGGAAACGATCGTCCGAGGACCTGCTGGTGAACCGATTGGCCCGGGCGCAGCTGGCGGCGGAGGCGGCAGCCCCGGCTGAGGAGGGCACAGCGGCCCCGGCGTCCGGGGAGACGGCGGAGCCCCAGTCTCCGGCGGAGGAGCCCGCCGGCAGCGCAGAGATGCCCGGGGACTCCCAGGAGGAGACCGGGCCCCAGCCGCCGGAGGAACGGCCCCCGGCGGGACCGACCGCATAAAGTGAAGCCGTCCGGGCACTGCCCGGACGGCTTCAAAGCGTTATGTACGTCTGCGGCGGGAAAGCGCGCCGCGATAGACCCAGACCGCCGCCGGGAGGGACCACAGCAGTCCCCCCGCCACATCCAGCAGAGCGTGCTGCTTGACGAACAGGGTGGAGGCGCAGATCAGCGCCGCCAGGGCCGTCATGCCGCCCCAGACCAGATGTTGGCGGGGACAGGCATCCCGGGCCGCCAGGGCCACCCCCACGGCCCCCACCACGTGGAGGGAGGGGAAGACGTTGGTATTCGTGTCGATGTGATACAGGGCGGACACGATGGCGGTGAGCGCGTTGTCCCGGGGCAGGACGGCGGGCCGGAGATTCTGGGCGTTGGGCCAGAAGATCCACAGGACCTCCGTGGACAAAAAGGTGAGGCCCAGAAAGAGCATGTACCGCCGGAAGGCGGCGGGATGGCGCAGCAGCAGCCAGAGACCCACCCCGAACATCAGGGGGAACCACAGGCAGTAGGGCAGGATGAACCACTCACAGAAAGGGATCGTCCCGTCGATGGGCAGATCCGTCACCCAGTAGGTGCGGTTGGGGATGTGCTCCAGAACGACAAAGAGCACCAGATAGACCGGCAGCCAGAGGGCGTACCGCAGCTCCCGCCAGGGGAAAGTATGCATGAAAACCACCTTTTACGCTTCGCGGAAATATGAGGCCAGTATACCATACTTGTCCAGGCGGCGTCCATGCCGGTTTGGAAAGAAATTGTGGATTCAGCGCAGCAGGGGCAGGCTTCCGGTGAGGCGGCTGACTTTCCGCTTGTCACCGCAGATGGCAAGGCCCAGATACCGCAGGTCCTCCCCGGCGGTGCGGGCCATCTTCTCCTGAAATTCCCCGTAGGTCCGGCAGCTCTGGGCCAGCTGGGAGAAGTCCGCCACGGTCAGGTCCCGGAACTCCGGCTGACCGAGCCGCTGCCGCAGGGATTGCAGGCTCTCCGCCGTGCCCCGCAGGACAGGGACCGGGAAGGCGATGATCCCCAGGTGGGTCTGCCCGCTCCCGTCCGTCACGTCACCGCCCACCGCCTCCGGCAGCTGCCGGCCCAGGGTGATGCCCAGAATGGCGGCGGTGTTGGCCAGCAGGCCCGCGGGCATGTCCGCGTCCAGGATCAGGACGCATTTTTCCGTTTCGTAATCCATAGTCATCCTCTTTTCCTGATTTCTGCGGAGGGGAAGCTGGCCTGATAGGCGCCGGGGGTGATCCCCAGGTACCGGCTGAAGGCGTGGGTCAGATGGCTCTGGTCCGCAAAGCCCGCCTCCAGCGCCGCCTCCGCCGGGGGGACGCCCCGCTCCAGCAGACGCCGGGCGGCGCCGACCCGCAGGCTCTCCAGATAGCGGTAGGGCGTCATGCCCCTGGCCTGGACGAAGGCCCGCAGCAGGGTGGACTTGCTGAGGTGGGCCCGGCGGCAGAGGGTGTCCAGGTCCAGACGCTGCGCGAAATGCCGCTCCATCCACCCGCAGAGCTGGGCGATCTCCGCCCGGCAGGCCGGGGCCTCCGCCGGAGCGGTCTGCCCGCATAACTGCAGCAGCCGGGAGACCAGCAGCATCAGCAGCTCCTCCCTGCGGAAATCCGGCTCCCCCGCCATTACCAGCCGGTGCAGAAACCGCAGGCACCCGGCGGCCTCCGGGTCCGTCAGCACGGGCGGGGAGAAGCGGGGCGGCGCGGCCGCGCCGGTCAGCTCCCCGGCCAGGTGTTCCATCACCGCCGGGGGGACGTTCAGCCCCCGGTAGCTGAGGGAGCCCCGCCCCGCCTGCACGCAGGCGTGGACCTCCCCCGGCTGGAACACCAGAAGATCCCCCCGCCGGACGGTCCAGGCCTGGCCGCCGCAGACCATGCGGCGGGTGCCGGCTTCCACATAGCCGATCACGTAGTAGTCGTGGAAGTGGGGCGGAAAGGGCCGGGGGAACCCCTGGAGCCGGTAGGCCTCGATCCCCAGGGCCGGGTCGTAAACGGTGGTTCTGCGTGTCTGCTTCATAGGCGCATCCTCCTCGCAGGTCCAGGATACCACATCCGCCGCCGGCGCGCTTGTACAATCGATCCATTTTTCCGGCGGGACGCGCCCGGCAAAAAAAGAGCCGGTCCCCGTGGGAATCCACGGTTGATTTCCGGCGGCGCTATGGTATGATGGAGGGGAGGGTTTTCAGGCCGCCCCCGCGGGGGGACCCCAGGCGGCAGCGGCGGTCCGGCGCTTCCCGAGACCGTGGAAGCGCCGCGATACTGGACGCGAGACCATAGGAGGAGATTGAGGATGATACAGCTGCAAATTTGCCAGGAGGGACTGGAGCACAATATCAAGCGGGCCCGGGAGCACGGCGTGATTCTCCCCACCATCGCCCAGATGCAGCATCCTGAGACCATCCCGGAGAAGATCCGGGACCGGCTGCGGGATGTGGGGCTGTGGGAGGTGAACCCCCTGAACCTGTTCCGGATCACCTGGAAGAACGAGGCGAAGGAGACGGGCGGCCTGTTCCAGCCGGTGCCCAACTACGTGGAGCTGCCCCCGGCCCTGACCGGCGTGCCCTGCCGGATCGTGGCCATGGCGGGCAAGTGGTTTCCCACCGGCTGCCACAAGGTGGGGGCCTCCTTCGGCTGCCTGGCGCCCAAGCTGGTGACGGGCCAGTTCGATGTGGAGCGGCAGAAGGCCGTGTGGCCCTCCACCGGCAACTACTGCCGGGGCGGCGTGTTCAACTCCGCGCTGCTGGGGACCCAGGGGGTGGCGATCCTGCCGGGGGACATGAGCCGGGAGCGGTTCCAGTGGCTGCGGGAGATGGGGGCGGAGATCATCGCCACCCCCGGCGGCGAGTCCGACGTGCGGGAGATCTTTGAAAAGACCGACGAGCTGGGACGGGACCCCCGCTATATGGTGTTCAACCAGTTCGCGGAGATGGGCAATCCCCTCTGGCACTATAACGTCACCGGAAACGCCCTGGCGGACGTGTTCGAGGCCGTCAGGCGCCCCGGGGACCGCTTCGCCGGCGCCTGCTTCTCCTCCGGCTCCTCCGGGACGCTGTCCGCCGGGGACCGGCTGAAGGAGCGCTACCCCCGGCTGAAGCTGGCGGTGGGGGAGCCCGCTCAGTGCCCCATTATCCTGGAGGGGGGCTTCGGCAGCCACCGGATCGAGGGGATCGGCGACAAGTTCGTCCCCTGGGTCCACAATGTGCGGAACACGGACCTGGTCATTGACATCGACGACGAGGACAGCCAGCGGCTGCTGCGCCTCTTCAACACCCCGGAGGGCCAGACCTACCTGCGGGAGGAGCTGGGCCTGGAGGACGACCTGCTGGAGCAGCTCACGTGGATGGGCATTTCCGGCATCGCCAATGTCCTCTGCTGCATCAAGATGGCCAAGTACTTCGAGCTGACGGAGCGGGACGTGGTGGCCACGGTGCTGACGGACTCCGCCGTCCTGTACGGCAGCCGGATCGAGGAGCTGAACGAGCGGCACGGCCCCTACACGGTCCGGGAGGCGGCCATGGACCACGCCCTGCACATGCTGGGCATGCGGACGGACCGCATGCGGGAGCTGACCTACCCGGACCGCAAGCGGGTCCACAACCTGAAGTACTTCACCTGGGTGGAGCAGGAGGGCAAGACCGCGGCGGAGCTGGACGCCCT
>CAJFNE010000123.1 GCA_904393855.1 uncultured Oscillibacter sp.
GGGTTGTAGCGGCCTTTCTCCAGGTTGCCGATGGTCTCCCGCCGGACGCCCACCAGCTTCGCCAGGTCCTCCTGCTTCAGCCCCAGCCGGGCCCGGTGCTCCTTCATTCGATTCTGGATCACGGCTCCAGCCCCCAGTTCTCCCGGAAGCCGTACCAGGCGGCCGTCAGGGCGTAGACCACCACCGCAGCCGCCCAGCCCGCCGCGCAGCCGGTGAGCAGCGCCTCCTCCGGGGAGGTCCGGCCCAGCAGCAGCGTCCCCAGCACCGCCGCCGCCATCACCAGCATCCCTGCCACAAAGCCCCGGGACGCGGAGCGGGTCAGCTGCTCCTCCAGCATCTCGTCGGACTTCAGGAAGAAGTACTGGAAATCCACGGCAAAGGCGAAGAAGGCCAAAAAGCTCCGGGCCTCTGTAAACACCCCCACCAGCCCCAGCAGGGAGAGAAAGCCCAGCATCCCGTACAGCGTCTGTTTTTTCATGGTACAGTCCTCCGTTTCCATATTGTATACGGTGTATTTCGCTCTTTATGTGATGAATATACCATATGTCAGGGAGGCTGTCAAGGTAAATGTTCCGCGCAAAGGGGATTTGCGTGACTTTTTCCGCCCGGTGCGGTACACTGGCTGCAGAAACCCGGAGGGAGGTGCGCTTATGGCATCTGTGGGCAAACACATCCGGCAGCTCCGGCTGGCCCGGCATCTGACCCAGGAGCAGCTGGCGGAACAGCTGTTCGTCACCCGGCAGACGGTCTCCGCCTGGGAGACCAACAAGGCTCAGCCGGACCTGGAGACGCTGGAACACATCGCGGCGGCCCTGGGGGTGGAGGTGACGGAGATCATCTACGGTCCCCGCTCCGGGCAGGATTTGAAATCCTTGAAAAAGAAATGGATGTGGAAAGGCGTCTATCTGGGATTCTTTCTGGCGGCCGCGTACTACATCCTCTTGTTCTGCGGCGTCTGGGACTCCTGGATCGACGGCCTCTCCTACCAGTTTGGGGACGAGGACTACACGGTGGAAATGGAGGAGGTCCCCGGCGTCTGGACGCTGGAGCTGGACCTCCGGGACCCGGACAGCAATGCGGGAAAGGTCCTCTACGCGGACGACACCGGCTGTTCCATCCAGGTGGCCGCTCTGGACTGGGACCCGGAGAGCGGGGGCTGGAACCTCTGGTTCCGGGCCGTCGGCTCCTGCGTCCCCTGGCGGGGCACCATCGTCTCCGGGATGATGCGGGCATCCGATTCCGAGATCTTCCCCCGCTTTTCCACGGATGAAACCGCCTCCCTGACGGTCTCCTGGGACGGGGAGACCCGGGCCGGGACGCCGATTGGGGACACCCTGCTGTCCCGAAACTGGAAGAATTTCGGCTACACCCTGTTCCAGGGGCCCGACGATCCGGCGGAGTTGCCCGCCTCCGCCACCGTCTCCCTGGAGGGCCTGCTCCGATTCACCACCCGGCGCACGGGGTGAAATCCCCGGAAACCGGCCCAAACAACCCAGTTTTTCTCACAAAATCTGTTGACAATTCCCCTTTTCGCTGGTATACTAGGTATGCCGCTTTGAATGGGTATGCAAGCGTCCTGACGGACCACCCCCGACAGCGAGCCCGTAATGAAGGAGTTGAAAACAAGCATGAACGCAATCATCGTAACCGGCGGCAAGCAGTACAAGGTGTCCGAGGGCGACGTGGTCTACATCGAGAAGCTGGACCAGGAGGCCGGCGACACCGTGAAGTTCGACCAGGTTCTGGCCGTCATCGACGGCGACAAGGCCACTTTCGGCACCCCCGTGGTGGAGGGCGCCAGCGTGGAGGCCACCGTCGTCAAGAACGGCAAGGGCAAGAAGATCCGCATCTTCAAGTACAACCCCAAGAAGGGCTACCGCAAGCGTCAGGGCCATCGTCAGCCCTACACCAAGGTCGAGATCGGCAAGATCTCCGTCTGAGCATGACCACGGTAACGTTCCGCATGGAGGGCGGGCGGATCACCGGCTTTGACGCCGTGGGCCACAGCGGCTACGGTTCGGCGGGAACGGACATCGTCTGCGCCGCCGTCACCAGCGCGGTCCGTCTGGTGGAATCCACCGTCAACGACGTGTTGGGCCTGGCGGCCTCCGTCAAGGTTCGGGAGCAAGACGCGGCGATTCTCTTCCGGCTGCCCGGCGGGCTGGAGCCCACCACGGAGAGCACCTGCCAGTCCCTGTTGACCGGCCTGATGGTCTATCTGACCCAGCTCCATGACGAGTACCCTGAAAACATCGAAGTTCTGGAGGAAGATTGACTCCTCCCCATTCTAAAATCTGACAGAAAGGATGGTCCTGATCATGATTCGTATTGGTCTTCAGTTCTTCGCCCACAAGAAGGGCGGCGGCTCCACCAAGAACGGCCGTGATTCCGAGTCCAAGCGCCTGGGCCCCAAGCGGGCGGACGGCCAGTTCGTCAAGGCCGGCAACATCCTGGTCCGCCAGCGCGGCACCAAGATCCACCCCGGTGTGAATGTGGGCATCGGCAGCGACGACACCCTGTTCGCCACGGCGGACGGCGTGCTCCGCTTTGAGCGGCTGGGCAAGGATCGCAAGCAGGCCTGCGTGTACGAGGCGGAATAAAAAATTTCGAGGGTCTTGCGACCCTCGATTTTTTTATGCCTTGAGTCGCCCAGGGCCAACGCGGGCCAGGCGGTCCCCTCCCAACGGCTCTGTGGGAGAAGCCGGTATCGGATCGGCTTCCGGGATTTTGGGCACACCCTGAGCGAGCCGCCCGCTCCGAAAGGATCTGTCCCCCATCAAGCTGCTGTCCACAGCCCCAGCCAGAACCCATGCGGCCTGATCCCGCAGCCTTGCCCCCCATGTGCGACTGTCTTTTTCGAGGGATTTTCCTTGCGGTGAGAGGGGGCCTGTGGTATAATGGTGATCTTAACAGAGCGGTGTCCGCTCCCCGGCGCAGGCCGCTGGCAGGCAGGCGGGGAAGCGCTCTGTTCAGAGGCAAAAAACACATCACGCGGGAAGAACTGGCGGCAGCGCGATTCTTCCTCTCTGCTTATCCGCAGGCAAATGTCCTGAGAGGAGGGTGTCATGTTGGGTGAAGTCCTGGACTATTTGCGGGAGTTGAACATGACGTCGGTGGTGGTCCGCCTGCTGCTGTCCATGGTGTTCGGCGGCGTCATCGGCCTGGAGCGGGGCCGGAAGGGCCGGGCGGCGGGCTTCCGCACCTACATGCTGGTATGCCTGGGGGCCACGCTGACCATGCTGCTGAGCCAGTACGAATACTACATGGTCACCCATGACTGGGCCAGTCTCGCCATTGAGATCGGCCTGCGCACGGATGTCAGCCGCTTCGGCGCCCAGGTCATCAACGGTATCGGCTTCCTGGCCGCCGGCACCATCATCGTCACCGGCCAGCAGGAGGTCAAGGGCATGACCACCGCCGCGGGCCTCTGGGCCTCCGCCTGCACGGGGCTGGCCATCGGCGCCGGGTTCTACGAGTGCGTGTTCCTGGGCCTGCTGCTGATCTCCCTGGTGATCCGCGTGCTGCCCCATGTGGAGAATTTCATCGTGGAGAACTCCCGGTACATGAACATCTATGTGGAGTTTGACTCCCTGGATGACGTGGGGGCCATTCTGGGGCAGATCAAAAGCCAGAATGTCCATATCTTCGATGTGGACATTGACCACGGCCGGGAGGATCGCTCCCGGAATCCCAGCGTCGTCCTCTCCATCCGGCTCCATCACAGACAGTCCCACACCAGTGTGCTGGCTGCCATTTCCGAGCTGGAATCCGTCCGTGTGATCGACGAGATCTAGAAAGGGGGATAGGCATGCTTTCCATTTTTGACGGCCTGCGGGACGTAACGCTGCTGTCCACCACCGTCCGAATGGCGCTGGCAGTGCTCTGCGGCGGCATCATCGGGATCGAGCGGGAGTACAAGCGCCGTCCGGCGGGCTTCCGCACCCATATCCTCATCTGCCTGGGGGCGGCCATGACCACCATGACCAGCCAGTTTCTCTACTTAAATCTCCACTACTACACAGACATGGCCCGCCTGGGGGCCCAGGTGGTGGCGGGCATGGGCTTCATCGGCGCCGGCACCATCATCGTCACCCGGCGGCAGCGGGTCAAGGGCCTGACCACCGCCGCGGGGCTGTGGACCTCCGCCATCGTGGGGCTGGCCCTGGGCGGCGGCTTCTACGAGGGCGCCATCCTGGCGACGGTCCTCATCATGCTGGCGGAGCTGCTGTTCTCCAAGATGGAATACCGGATTCTGGAGCGGGCCCCGGAGGTCAACCTCTACGTGGAGTACAGCGGGAAAGCCAGTCTGGAAAACGTCCTCTCCCTCTACAAGGCGTGGGGACTGAAAGTGCTGAACATGGAGATCACCCGCCCCACGGGTACCGCCACTCACAACGCCTGCGCCATTTTCACCCTGCGCATGAATAAGAAGTGCCGGGTGGACGATCTGCTGGGCGCTATGGATCTGATGGCCGGCGTGATCTCCGTCAAGGAGCTCTGAGCACCGCTCTCCCCGGCCGAAAAACTGCAACGGAGGAACATAAGATGCAAACACCCAAGCTGATCCTGACGGACCTGGACGGCACACTGCTCCGGGACGACAAGCGCCTCTCCCCCGCTAACCGCACCGCCCTGGAGCGGGCCGCGGCCCGGGGCTGCCAGGTGGTACTGGCCACCGGCCGGTCCTACGCCAGCCTGCCCGGGGAGCTGCGGGCGCTGCCTTTCCTGCGCTACTTCATCTTCATGAACGGGGCCAAGGTCTACGACCTGGCGGAGGACCGAGTCCTCTACCGGGCGGAAATCGGCCCGGAGACAGTATCGCCGCTGCTGGACTTCCTGGAGAGTCAAGACCTGTCCGTGGACTGCTATTTGCAGGACCGGGGCTACATGGAGCGGACCTACTACGACCGTCTGGATTACTATGTCCGGGACCCCATCGCCCGGGAGCACAGCCGCCGCAGCCGCACTCCCGTGACCAGCCTGCGGGAGACCATTCAAACGGGCGGCGGCAGCGTGCAGAAGTTCCAATGCTTCTTCCCCCGCCCGGAACTGGAGCTCCTGGTCAGGGACCATTTACGGCGGGATTTTCCCGGGCTGGAGCTCTCCACCTCCCTGCCCGGCAATCTGGAGATCAACGCCGCCGGCGCCACCAAGGGCGCCGCTCTGCTGGCCCTGTGCCAGGCCCTGGCGGTGTCCCCGGCGGAGGCCGCGGCCTTCGGCGACGGCACCAATGATCTGACGATGATTCAGCAGGCGGGCACCGGCGTGGCCATGGCCAACGCCGCCCCGGAGGTACTGGCGGCAGCGGACCTGGTGGCCCCCTCCAACCAGGAGGACGGCGTAGCCCAGGTGCTGGCCCGGTGGTTCTGAAAACAACAAGCGAGGCAGGCCCTTGGGGGCCTGCCTCGCTTCATATTACCAGCTTTTCAAATGGTGCATCACCGGGTTTTCCCGGGCAAAGTACTCCGCCAGGGTGCGGTACTCCCGGTACAGCCGGTCGTAGGCCGCCGCGCGATCCCGGTCGGGATGATAGACGGTCTCCGCCGGGCGGGTCATGGCCCGGACCGCTGCCGCGGGCTCCGGGTACAGCCCCGCCGCCGCTGCCGCCAGCATGGCGCTTCCCAGGGCGGCGGCCTGCTCCTCCCCGGCAACGGCAACCGGGCGGTTCAGCACATCCGCGAAAATCCGCATCATGAG
>CAJFNE010000124.1 GCA_904393855.1 uncultured Oscillibacter sp.
TTTCCCCAAGGGCATCGCGTTTAATTTAGAGTCACCACGAGGGAAGGCCAACCTTCCCCCGCCGGCGGTCGGAGGTACGCGCTTGCGCGGACCGACCCGCCGTAGCGATTTTTTCTCTTGGACCGTCCACGGCCCGTTCTCTTTTTGTCAAGAACAAAAAGAGAATGGGGGGTGGATTGCCCAGCTAGCATCCTAGCTCATGCCCCCGTCCCATCGGACGGCATTTCCCGCACATCAGTGCGTCCCAGCAGATAGTCCGTACTGACGCCAAAATAATCCGCCAAAGCTACCAGCTTTTCATAGTCCGGCCGGCGGTCACCGCCCTCATAGGATTGATAGGAACGCACCTGTATCTTTAGGAACTCCGCCATCCCTTTTTGGGTCACATGGTTTTCCTTTCGCAGTTCCTGCAATCTCTCAGCAAATTTTATCATAAAATCTCTCCCGCTCCCTTGACATGTGCGTTTCGCTCGTATATAATAAGCATGTGCAAATCGCACGTAAAGGAGGTATATTTAAAGTGACAGAACTCATGCAGATTCTCTACGACTATACAGCCGAAACCGGCTTTCAAGCCAACCTCCACACCTCCCGCTACCAGGTACAGCAGCTCAACACCGAACAACTGGACCGCCAGCTCCGCCAGGCTCTGCCGAAAGACCTCCTGCCCCTGTTCGACAGCTACCAGACCGCTGTGAACGGCAGGCAGGAATCGGAGCTGGAGGCCATGTTCCTCTCCGCCTGGACGCTGGCCAGAAGCCTTTAACTCTCCCACTTCTCCAGCAGCTGCCGCAGCTGGTCGGCGAACCGGGCCAGGGACTTGTTGTCCCGCCCCTTGGAGCGCTTGATGCTCTCCATCAGCAGGTTGCCGACCGCCACCAGCCGCTCGTAGGCGGAGCTGGACTTGCCGGCGGCCTTGGCTTTGCGCTCCGGGAGATAGCCGGGCTCCAGGACCTGGTCGGCGATCAGGTCGTACACCTCCGTGTACTGGGGGGCGTGGGCCGTGAAGCCCAGCTTCGCCACGCTCTGGGCAAAGAAAGGCGCCACCTCCCGGTCCCCGTGGACCACGAACACGTGCTGGGGCTTGGGGCTGCGGAAGCTCTCGATCCAGGCAAGCAGATGGTCCCGGTCCGCATGGGAGGAGAGGCCCTGGAAGTTCACAATCTGGGCGTGGACGGCGATCTCCTCGCCGAAGAGCTTCACGCTCTTGGTGCCCTCCAGCAAACTGCGGCCCAGGGTGCCCTCCCCCTGGTAGCCCACGAACACCACGGTGCTCTCCGGCCGCCAGAGGTTATGCTTCAGGTGGTGGCGGATGCGGCCCGCGTCGCACATGCCGGAGGCGGAGATGATCACCTTGGGAGTGGGGTCCATGTTCAGGGCCTTGGACTCCTCGCTGGTCTCCGTCATGCGCAGGTTCGTGAAGTTGAACATGTGGGTGCCGTCCTTCACCAGCTCCAGGGCGTCCTCGTCCAGGTAGCCCCGGAGGTCGCCGGTGAAGATGGTGGTGGCCCGCTTGGCCAGGGGGGAGTCGATGTACACCGGGAAGTCCGGGTTGGATTTCACCAATCCCGCGTCCTTGATCTCCCGGATGAAGTATAAAAGCTCCTGGGTGCGGCCCACGGCGAAGGAGGGGATCACCATGTTGCCGCCTCGGGCAATGGTCTCGTCGATGATCCGCGCCAGGTCGTCCGTGTAGCTCCACACCTCCGTGTGATTCCGGTCGCCGTAGGTAGACTCCATCACCACGTAGTCCGCTCCGGTGATGGGGGTGGGGTCCCGGATGATGGGCTGGTTCACGTTGCCGATGTCGCCGGAGAACACCAGGCGCTTCGTCACGCCGCCTTCCGCGGCGTCCACGATGATGCTGGCGCTGCCCAGCAGGTGGCCCGCGTCCACAAACCGGGCGGTGACCCCCTCGCACAGAGGCACCTCCTGGTCATACTCGCAGGTGTCCAGGAACTCCCGGACCCGCTGGGCGTCCTCGATGGTATACAGCGGCTCCACATGGGGCGCGCCGGACCGCTCGCCCTTGCGGTTCTTCCACTCGGCGTCCTGCTCCTGGATGTGGGCGGAGTCCAGCAGCATGATGTCCAGCAGCTCCGCCGTCAGCCGGGTGGTGACGATGCGGCCCCGGAACCCCTGCTTGATCAGCATGGGGATGCGGCCGGAGTGGTCGATGTGGGCGTGGGTCACCAATACCACGTCAATGGCGTTTGCCGCGAAAGGAAACTCGGCGTTGGAGACCTCGTCCCGGCCCTGCTGCAGTCCGCAGTCCACCAGGATGCGTTTGCCGTTCACCTCCAGGCAGTGGCAGCTGCCGGTGACGCACTGATCCGCGCCGAAAAAGTGGAGCTTCATGGGGAATCCTCCTTTACAATATTCAACTGTGGGAATCCCGCCGCCGGACGCCGGGAGAACCGGGGCGCGCTGTTTTGCTCTGGTACTGATTGTACCATGTCCCGCGAAAAAGTACAACGGATGTTTTCCAAACCGCCGCCGGTTGAACCGGGGGCGGTTTTGTGATACGATCAGGGCAGAAATTCCCCTTGGGAAAGGAGGTCCCGCCATGGCTCCCCGCACACTGCTGATCCCGTCCCTGCTGGACGACTGGTTCCCCCTGCTGCAGCACGCCTTCGCCTCCGAGGTGTGGGAACCGGTGCTGCTGACGGAGGACGATCCCCAGCTGGCAAACCTAGGGCTCCGGTATCTGCACAACGAGCTGTGCTATCCGGTGTTCCTCATTGCTGGGCAAGTACTCTCCGCCCTCCGGTCCGGCCGGTATGACCCGGCCCGGTGCGGGGTACTGTTCGGCCAGGCGGGGGATGAATGCCGGGGCTCCTGCGGCATCCGGCTGCTGCGGCGGGTGCTGGACCAGCAGGGGTACCGCCAGGTGGAGACCCTGAGCCTCAACGTCCGGGGCATTGACCGGAGCACCGGGCTGCCCATCACCCCCGCCATGGTCCGGCGGGCCCTGGCCGCCGCGGTCTGGGGAGACACCCTGGCCATCCTGCGGAACCAGACCCGGCCCTATGAGGCGGTCCCTGGCACGGCGGAGGCCCTATGGCGGCAGTGGGTGGAGGTCCTGGGCGGGGACCTGCGGGAAAACCGGAATCTCTCCCGGCGGGCCATCCTGGACCGCTGCCGGGAGATGGCCGCCGCTTTCCGGGCGGTGGAGCGGGTCTCCCGAACCGTCCAAAAGGTGGCCATTGTGGGGGAGATCTACACGAAATACTGCCATTTGGGCAACTGGGATCTGGAGCGGTATCTGGCGGCGGAGCCCTGCGAGGTCGGCGTGGGCGGCATCACCTGGTACGCCCTCTACTATATGGACACCCACAGTCTGCGGGGCCCCGCGCCCCTGCGGGCGGTCTACCGGGCCCTGGCGGGGTATCTGGCGGGCATCCAGCGGGAGATGCTGGCGATTTTGGATCAGGCGGGCTATCACGCCCTGCCGTCTCTGCCGGAGTTGAAGCGTCAGGCGGAGGGGTACGCTCCCCTGCGCCTCACGGTGGCGGACGGGTGGCTCATCACGGCGGAGGCCGCCGCCTGGACCCATCTGGGATACCGGAAGATCCTCTGCGTCCAGCCCTTCGCCTGTTTGCCGGGGCACATCTTCGGCAAGGGGCAGTACGCCGCCCTGCAGCGGAAGCTCCCCGGCGCCCGGCTGGTCAGCGTGGACTACGACGCCTCCACCGGCCCGGGCACCGTGGAGAGCCGCGTCCGGATGCTGCTGGACGAGGAGCTGGAGGAGACACCATGAAGCGGACGCTGCTGATCCCCGCCCTGCTGGACGCCCACTGGCCGCTGCTGCGGTGGGCTTTCTCGTCGGACGCGTGGGAGCCCGTGGTGCTGGAGGAGCGGGAGGGCGCGGAGCATCTGGGGCTGCGGCATCTCCACGGCGACCTGTGCTACCCCTTCACCCTCATCGCCGGGCAGGTGCTCGCCGCCCTGCAGTCCGGGCGGTACGACCCGGCGCGCACCGGCGTGCTGATCTCCCAGGCGGGGGACGCCTGCCGGGGCTCCTGCCTGATCCGCCTCCTGCGGCCGGTGCTGGACCGGGCGGGCTTTGGCCAGGTGGCCCTGCTGAGCCTGAACGTCCGGGACCTGGAGCGGGATGCGGCGCTGCCGGTATCCTTTTCCATGGCCCGGCGGGCCCTGGCCGCCGCCCTCTGGGGCGACGCGCTGATGCTGGCGGCCCGGCAGACCCGGCCCTATGAGGCCGCCCCCGGCAGCACGGACCGTCTGATCCGGGTCTGGACGGAGACTCTCTCCGCCGACCTGCGGGAGAACCGGAACCTCTCCTCCGCCGGCATCCTCCGCCGCTGCCGGGAGCTGACGGCGGACTTTCGGGCGGTGGAGCGCGTCCCCCGGCCTGTGCAGAAGATCGCCGTGGTGGGGGACCTCTATACGAAATACTGTCGCCTGGGCAATTGGGACTTGGAGCAATTCCTGGAGCGCCATGGCTGCGAGATGGCGGTGAACGGCATCACCTGGCACTTCCTGTACTACCTGGACACCCATCTGACCGGCCCCCTGCGGCGCGCGGCGAAGCCGCTGCTGCGCCACATCCGGGGCCTGCAGGCAGGGCTGTGCCGCATTTTGGCGGAGGCGGGGTTTGCCGTCCTGCCGCCCTACCGGGAACTGAAAGCCCTAGCGGTGGAGTACAGCTGCACCGGGTCCAGCCTGGGCAGCGGCTGGCTGCTGGCCGGGGAAGCCGCCGGCTGGGTCCGGGCGGGATACCGCAAGGTCCTGGCGGCACTGCCCTTTGGGTGCCTGCCGGGGCACATCTACGGCCGGGGCCAGTACGCGGCGCTCCAGCGCAGACTCCCCGGCAGCCTCATCGTGGGGGTGGACTACGACG
This sequence comes from uncultured Oscillibacter sp., assembly GCA_904393855.1. Taxonomy (GTDB): domain Bacteria; phylum Bacillota; class Clostridia; order Oscillospirales; family Oscillospiraceae; genus Oscillibacter. The sequence goes on from CAJFNE010000124.1 coordinate 4,862, forward strand.
CCTCGCTGCGGGAGGGCACCGTGGAGAGCCGCATCCGGATGCTGCTGGACACGGAGCTGCCGCCGGCGGGCTTCCGGTAAACTGCACAACGCGGGGGCCGCCTCTCCAAGCGGCCCCCGCTGTTTGTGAACTTTTTTCGGAAATTCCCGTTTTTCTTTGCAATCGCTGGGCATTTGTGGTATGCTATCAGCGATTGTTGATATCTCCTAACGGGAAAGGATGTTTCATAGAATGAGTCTTTTAAAAAGCATTTTTGGTGATTACAGTTCCAAGGAGCTGAAATCCATCTATCCCATTGTGGACAAGATCGAGGCCATGGCCGACGAGTACAAGGCCATGACCGACCAGCAGCTCCGGAACAAGACCGCCGAGTTCAAGGAGCGCCTGCAAAGCGGCGAGACCCTGGACGATATTCTGCCGGAGGCCTTCGCCACCGTGCGGGAGGCCGCGGACCGGGTGCTGGGCCTGCGTCCCTACCGGGTGCAGCTGGTGGGCGGCGTGGTGCTGCACCAGGGCCGGATCGCTGAGATGAAGACCGGCGAGGGCAAGACCCTGGTGGCCACCCTCCCCGCCTATCTGAACGCCCTGACGGGCCGCGGCGTCCACATCGTCACCGTGAACGACTACCTGGCCAAGCGCGACAGCGAGTGGATGGGCAAGGTCCACCGCTTCCTGGGGCTGAAGGTGGGCCTGATCATCCACGGCCTCAGCAGC
>CAJFNE010000125.1 GCA_904393855.1 uncultured Oscillibacter sp.
ACCTCCTACTCCCCCTGCTTCCGCAAGGAGAAGGGCGCCCACGGCATCGAGGAGCGGGGCGTCTACCGCATCCACCAGTTTGAAAAGCAGGAGATGATCGTGGTCTGCAAGCCCGAGGACTCCATGAAGTGGTACGAGCAGATGTGGAAGTACTCCGTGGAGCTGTTCCGCTCCATGGACATCCCCGTCCGGCAGCTGGAGTGCTGCTCCGGCGACCTGGCGGACCTGAAGGTGAAATCCTGCGACATCGAGGCCTGGAGCCCCCGGCAGCAGAAGTACTTTGAGGTCTGCTCCTGCTCCAACCTGGGCGACGCCCAGGCCCGGCGGCTGCGCATCCGCTACAAGGATGAGAACGGCAAGATGCAGCTGTGCCACACCCTGAACAACACCTGCGTGGCTCCGCCCCGGATGCTGATCGCCTTCCTGGAGAACAATCTCCAGGCGGACGGCACCGTGAACATCCCGGAGGTCCTGCGCCCCTACATGGGCGGCAAGGACAAGCTGGTGCCCAAGGGGTGACCGGTGATTTCCCCGAGGGGCTCACACAGAATTTTCTTACTGGAGAGGAGCGGTCACGATGAAATCCCTGCTGGAAAGCGGCCTGGCCGCTCTGGGCCTGCCCACGGAGGCGGCCCCCGCCCTGGCCCGGTACGGGGAACTGCTGCTGGAGAAGAATCAGGTGATGAACCTGACCGCCATCACGGACCCGGCGGACGTGGCGGCCCTCCACTTCCTGGACAGCGCCGCCCTGCTGACCCTGGCGGACTTCCGGGGGAAGTCCGTCATCGACGTGGGCACCGGCGCCGGCTTTCCCGGCCTGCCCCTGCGGATCGTGGAGCCCAGTATCCGCCTGACCCTGCTGGACGCCCAGAACAAGCGGGTGGAGTTTTTGCGGGAGGTCTGCGCGGACTTGGGTCTCTCGGACGTGGCGTGTGTCCACGCCCGGGCGGAGGAGTTCACAGCGGACCACCGGGAGACCTTTGATTTTGTCACCTCCCGAGCGGTGGCCCATCTCCGGGTGCTGGCGGAGCTGTGCCTGCCCCTGGTGCGGGTGGGCGGCACCTTCCTGGCCATGAAATCCGTGGACAGCGGCGCCGAGCTGGAGGAGGCCCGGCGGGCCATCGAACTCCTGGGCGGCGGCGTGGAAAAGACCCTGGACTACCAAATTCCGGGGACGGAGGTCCTCCATCGGGTCATTTTCATAAAAAAATTTGAAAAAACTGAGAAAAAATATCCCAGAACATTTGCAAAAATCAAGAAGCATCCATTATAATAGTTAGTAAAGACATTTGGTCGGAGGGAGGGCGCATATGGGACAGTGCATTGCTGTGGTGTCCGGCAAGGGCGGCACCGGCAAGACCTCCTTTACCGCCGGCGTCGGCGCGGCGCTGGCCCTGGCAGGCCGGCGGGTGCTGTGCGTGGACTGTGACATCGGCCTTCGGAACCTGGATCTGGCCCTGGGCCTCTCCGACCGGGCGCTGATGGACTTCACCGATGTGGCCCAGGGGCGGTGCTCCCTGGATACCGCCGTGGTAACCCACTCCCGGCTGCCGGGCCTGGCGCTGCTGACGGCGCCGCTGCGGATGCGGGGGCGGGCTGTCACCGCCGGAGAGATGCGCAAGCTCCTGGCCCAGGTCCGCAGCCAATACGATTTCTGCCTGCTGGACGCCCCGGCGGGCCTGGGAGAGGGCTTCCTGCTGGCCACCGCCGCGGCGGACCGCTGCGTGGTGGTGACCACGGCGGACGCCTCCTCCCTGCGGGACGCCCAGCATACCGTGATGGAGCTGAATCACTTCGGCCCAGGGAAGCTCCACCTGGTGGTCAACCGGGTCCGGAAAAAGCTGCTGCGCAGCATGCACGCCACCATCGACGACGCCATGGACCGGGCGGGCCTGCCGCTGCTGGGCGTGATCCCGGAGGATGATGCCCTGCCCCTGGCCCTGAACCAGGGAACGCCGGTCCTCCTGGCAAGCGGCGCCTGCCCCGCCTCCGCCGCCTATCGCAACATCGCAATCCGTCTGCAGGGCGGAAAGGTCCCCCTGCTGCGAATAAAATAAATCAGAAAGGAGCGCCACAATGAATATTGCTCTGATGTCTCATGATAACAAGAAGGAACTGATGGTCCAATTCTGCACCGCATACGCAGGGATCCTTTCCAAGCATCATATTTACGCCACAAACACCACCGGCCACATGGTCGCCGACGCCACCGGCCTGAAGGTCCACTGCTTTCTGACCTACGCCCACGGCGGCAGCCAGCAGATCGGCGCCCGCATCGCTTACAACGAGTTTGACCTGGTGATCTTCTTCAACGACCCCAGCCGGGAGGATATGCAGGGAGACATCTCCTACATCTCCCGCCTGTGCGACCAGAACAACATCCCCTTTGCCAGCAATATCGCCACGGCGGAGGTGCTGGTGCTGGGCCTGGCCCGCGGGGATCTGGACTGGCGGTGCATCGTCAACCCCTCCACTCGCCCCATTGCCTGACCCGCATACAGCTGACTTCAACACGCAAACTTCCGCGCAGATGCCGCAGCAGTACCCCAATCGCCGGTCCCACAGAGAGGGACGCACCGCTGAGAGCGGCCTGACCGGCCTGGGAGAAGGACAGCGGCGGAGCGGGGGCGGAAACGCCCGCGGCCCCCTCCCCGCACCCCAGGAGGCAAAAGGAGGCCCCAACTGGCCTTGAATTTGGGTGGCACCACGAAGCGGCATCGCTCTCGTCCCAAAACCAGGGGGACGGGAGCGTTTTTGCCGCCCCGGAGAACGCGGGCGTTCTTCGGAAACCCCGTGATCTGATCCTTCACCGGCCGGAGTGAATCCGGCCGGCGGCAAGGTTTTCCCGATCGGGAAACCGCTTGCACGCCGCATCCGCGGCGATTCCCGGGCGGCAGCCCGCATCCCACAAAAAAGGAGTTTCGACGATGGCAAAAATGACCCCCCGCACCCTCTCCGGCTTTATGGAGCTGCTGCCCAGGCCGCAGCAGCAGATGGAGCGCATGATGGAGGTTCTGCGGCGCACCTATTCCCTGTACGGCTTCACCCCCCTGGACACCCCCGTCATCGAGGCCAGCGACGTGCTGCTGGCCAAGGGCGGCGGCGAGACGGAGAAGCAGATCTACCGCTTCCAGAAGGGGGACGCGGACCTGGCCCTCCGCTTTGACCTGACGGTTCCCCTGGCCAAATACGTGGCCCTGCACTACAACGACCTGACCTTCCCCTTCCGCCGGTACCAGATCGGCAAGGTCTACCGGGGGGAGCGGGCCCAGCGGGGCCGCTTCCGGGAGTTCTATCAGGCGGACATCGACATCATCGGCGACGGCAAGCTCTCCATCACCAACGAGGCGGAGATCCCCGCCATCATCTACAAGACCTTCTCCACCCTGGGGCTGCAGCGGTTCCAGATCCGGGTGAACAACCGGAAAATCCTCAACGGCTTTTACGCTATGCTGGGCCTCACGGAGAAGTCCGGTGACATCATGCGCACCGTGGACAAGCTGGACAAGATCGGCCCCGAAAAAGTGCGGGCCATCCTGGTGGAGGACTTCGCCGTGGCGGAGTCCGACGCCGACGAGATTTTGAAGTTCATCGCCATCTCCGGCTCCAACCAGGCGGTGCTCTCCGCCCTGGAGAGCTACCGGGGCCGCAACGCACAGTTTGACGAGGGCCTGGAGGAGCTGAACACCGTGGTGAAGTACCTGGGCGCTTTCGGCGTGCCGGAGGAGCATTTCCAGGTGGACCTGACCATCGCCCGGGGCCTGGACTACTACACCGGCACCGTCTACGAGACCACCCTGCTGGACCACCCGGAGGTGGGCTCCGTGTGTTCCGGCGGCCGGTATGATAACTTAGCGGAATATTACACGGAAAAACAACTCCCCGGAGTGGGCATCTCCATCGGCCTGACCCGGCTGTTCTACGTGCTGGGGGAGCAGGGGATGCTGAACCCGGACCTGCCCACCGCCCCGGCGGACGTGCTGATCCTGCCCATGACGGAGGACCTGTCCGCCGCCATCTCCCTGGCCACGCAGCTGCGGGAGAACGGCATCCGCACCCAGCTCCACTGCGAGGAGAAGAAGTTCAAGCAGAAGATCGCCTACGCCGACAAGCTGGGCATCCCCTATGTCATCTTCCTGGGAGAGGATGAAATCGCCGCCGGCGTGGTGGCCTGCAAGGACCTGGCCACCGGCGAGCAGACGAAGCTGGACGCCGCCGCCACCATCTACCGGATCAAGGCGGGGCTGGCGGACCGGGAAAAGGGCGCCGTCATCCTGGACCAGTAATTACAAATCGTAATTTTATTGTTAAAAATACAAATAGGAGTGGTTTTATGCGAAAATCCTCTTTCCTGTCCCTGGCGGCGGCGCTCCTGCTGACCGTCTCCCTGCTGCCTCTCCCCGCCCAAGCGGCGGAGACACAGCTGCTGCCCGCGGTACGGGAGGCCCCCGCCTTCTCCGACACCACCGGCACGGAGTACGCCGATGCCGCCGCCCTGGTCTACGAGGCCGGGCTCATGGACGGCTACACAGCCTCCGCCTTCGGGCCGGAGGACCCCCTGATGCCCCAGCAGCTGGTGGCCGTCTGCGCCCGGCTCCACAGCCGGCTCACCGGCGGCAGTCTCCCCGCCCCGGCGGAGGGGGAGGCCTGGTACGAGCCCTCCTACCGCTATCTAGCGGCAGCCATCGACTACCAGGGCACCTACGATCCCCTGGCGGGGGCGTATCTCGGCGGCGGAGACGGAACCCTGACCGGGGAGGAGCAGGTGAATGCCCTGCGGGCGGTCCTGAACCCCGGCAAGTCCCCCGTCCGGCAGGGGATGCTGGCCGGCCTCCTGGGTCAGACTCTGGAGGCCGCCGGGGTCTCCCTGCTCCAGCTCAACGAGATTCCCGCCCTGGTGAACGTCCAGCGGCAGGAATATCCCGGCTCGGAATCCGCGGCGGTCTATGACCTCTGCCGGGCCGGCGTACTGACCGTGGAGGACTCCTACGGCAGCTTTGATCTGTACGGCCAGGCAACCCGGGGCCAATTTACCGCGATCCTCGCCCGGGTCCTCGACCCCGCCCTGCGGGCGGCCTACACCGTGGAGCCCTTTGACCTGTGCGCGGACGTGCTGGGTCTGGAGGGAGAGACCATCGCCCTGACCGTGGACGGCCAGACCGTCACCGTGGAGGAGATGGCCCAGGAGCTGTGTCTGGCCCTGCGGCAGAACGCCCTGGAAAATCCGGAGAACCCCGACCCGCAGCTGGCCCTCACCATCGCCGTGGCGGAGATCTGCGAGGACCTGGCCATTGACCGGGTGGCGGCGGAGCGGCAGCTGACCGTCACGGAGGAGACCATCCTGAGCGCCTACGGGGAACTTCCCGCCGGCTATGAGGGCGTCTCCCGCAACGGCTGGCTGTGGGAGTACCGCCACGAGCTGCTCCACCAGGAGCTCTACCGGATCTACTACCTGGAAATCTGCGGGCAGGCGCCTGCGGAGGAATCCCTCCCCTGCAACGAGGAGGTGGACGCGGCCCTGGGCGAGG
>CAJFNE010000126.1 GCA_904393855.1 uncultured Oscillibacter sp.
CGGCATTGTAAAGTGCCCTGTCTGCGGAGCAGGAATGTACGGGAACAAAAGCATCAAGCGCAAAGCGGATGGCACCAAGCACAAGGATTTTTATTATTACGGATGCAAGCACCGCTCCATGATACGTGGACACAAGTGCGATTATAAAAAGCAGATTCGGGAAGAATTGCTGGACGATGCCGTGGCGGAAGTCATTGTAAAGATGGTGAGCAATCCAAAATTTGCAGCCATGATGCAGGAAAAAATCAACATGAAAGTGGATATTGCCGCTATCGATCAGGAGATTGCAAACTACGAGAAGCAGCTGCGCCAGCATTATTCCGTCAAAGCAAAGCTGGCGGAGGAGATTGATTCTCTCGACCCGGACGACCGGCACTATGTCCGGCGCAAGGCCGATTTGGATGACCGCCTTTACAGGATGTATGATAAGATTGAAGAGACAGAATCTCTGTTGATTGCGGCCAGAGCCAAAAAGCAGTCCATTGAGGCAGAGAAACTGACCGGCGACAATATCTATAAAGTGCTGATCTATTTTGAAAAACTGTACGGCGTGATGAATGAAGCGGAGCGGCGGCAGTTGATCGAGGCGCTGATCTCTGAAATTCAGGTTTACCCAGAACGCCAAGCCAATGGACAGTGGCTGAAATCCATCAAATTTAAGCTGCCGATCATTGAGGAAGATATGAGTATCAGTTTGGACAACGAAGAACAAATCGAGAGCGTGGTGCTGATGGTCCGCAATCTTGTGACTGGATAATTCCAAATGACACAAAAATCTGTTTTCCTGTGTGACCGGCGCAGGAAAACAGATTTTTTGCGCTGTGAGGGGAGAACGGCCGGAAAACAGTTCAAAATCATGGGAGAAGGGGCAAAACAATTGGGGAAACGAGCCGTTTGAAACCGCGTTTACCGCATCGCGGGAAGGTTGGCCGGGCCCGGATCAGAACACTCGTAGCAAGAGCCGTGGAGAACAGGGCGTGCAAACCGATTTTGCATGTGCGCTTTTTCGCGATCTCCATGATAAATTCACAATTCCATGTTACACTGGGGTCAGGTGATGCTGCATGAAACACATTTTGATCGTAGAGGACGAGCCGGACATCCAGGAGCTGCTGCGGGCTTATCTGGAGGACGCCGGCTATCAAACATCCGTGGCCGGGGACGGCGTGGCGGCCCTGGCCTTGTTCAGCGAACAGACCTTTGACCTGGTTCTATTGGATTTGATGCTGCCCAAGATCGACGGCTTCGGCGTCTGCGAGCTGATCCGCCGGCAGTCCCAAGTGCCGATCCTGATGCTGACCGCCCTGGACGGGGAGGAGCAGCAGCTGCGGGGTTTCGGTCTGGACATCGACGACTATGTGACGAAACCCTTCTCCATGCCGGTCCTGTTGGAGAAGATCCGGGTGATCCTCCGCCGGAGCGGCAGGGGAGAGGAGGATGGTGTTCTGCGTTACCGGGACTTGACGGTGGATCTGGATGCGCGGGAGGTCCTTCTGGACGGGAAGCCTCTGGACTTGACCGCCCGGGAGTTTGAGCTGCTGCGCACGTTCCTGGCCGCGCCCGGGCGGGTGTTCACCCGGGAGATGCTGCTCGCCAAGCTCTGGGGCTACGATTTCTTTGGGGACGAGCGGGTGGTGGACAGCCACATCAAGAACCTCCGCCGCAAGCTGGGGCGGGACTACATCGAAACCGTGAGGGGGGTGGGCTATCGTGCTGGGAAAGAGACTCGCTGAGAGCCTGACCGCCCGCATCTTCCTCATCACTGCCCTGATCCTGCTCTCTGCCGGGGCCATCACATTTGGCCTGATCGCCTGGGCCACCCCCAGCACCTATACCGCTGTGGTCAACGACGACCTGACGCGGCAGGTGGACCAACTGGTGGACCGGCTGGCCGGTACCACTCTGGCGGACAGCGGCCAGCTGCTGGATGACTTCATCCGCGCCTCCGGGGCCAGCGCCATGCTGGTGGGGCCGGATGGAAACATTGCGGAGAACGGCTCCCAGCTGGCCGTCCAGGTGGTGTATGAGGACGCGAGTGTGCTCGTCACGGATACCACGGGCAGCTACGCCGCGGAGGAGACCGGGGCGGAGGATACGGTGACTGTCACCATGTCGGAGCAGGCCACCATCACCTCGGACGTGCGCTTCGCGGACCAAGGGGAACTCTACACCCTCTACGTCACCCCCCGGGTGGAGGCGGAGAATCTGGCGGTGCGGGCGCTGGTGCAGATGGCCCCCTGGATTCTGCTGGCTCTGCTGGGGTTCTCCCTGCTGTGCGCCCTCCTCTACTCCCGGTCCATCACCCGGCCCGTCGTGCGCCTCAGCGCCATCGCCGGGAAGATGGCGGAGCTGGACTTCCAGTGGGAGAGCGGCGAACAGCGCCGGGACGAGATCGGCCAGCTGGGCCGCAGCCTGGACCAGATGGCGGGAAAGCTGTCCACGGCCCTGACGGAGCTGGAGAGCGCCAACCAGGCGCTGCGGGGGGAGGTGGAGCGGGAGCGGGACCTGGACCGCCAGCGGATGGCTTTCTTCAACGCCGCCTCCCATGAGCTGAAAACGCCGGTGACAATTCTGAAAGGCCAGCTCTCCGGCATGCTGGAGGGGGTGGGGGTGTATCGAGACCGGGATAAGTATTTGCTGCGCTCCCTCCAGGTGACCGGGAGGATGGAGAACCTGGTGGGGGAGATGCTCTCCATCTCCCGGATGGAGACTGCGGCATCTGTCCGGCGGGAGCCCGTGGAGCTGTCCGCCCTGCTGGAGCGGCAGCTCTCCCTGGATGCCGGACTGCTGGAACAGAGAAACCAGCGGGCGGTCTTGGACCTGACGCCGGGGGTCACCGTCACGGGAGACGAATCCCTGCTGGACAAGGCCGTGGGGAGCCTGCTCTCCAACGCCTCCCTCCACTCGCCGGAGGGGGCCGAAATCCGGGTGTGGTGCGGCCTGCGGGAGGGCCGCCCGGCCCTGACGGTGGAGAACACCGGCGCCCGGATTCAGGAGGGGGCCCTGCCCCACCTGTTCGAGGCCTTCTATCGGGCCGAGGGCTCCCGGAACCGGAGCACCGGCGGCAGCGGCCTGGGTCTCTACCTGGTGAAGATGATCCTGGACCGGCACGGTGCCGTCTGCACGCTGGAGAACACGGAGGCCGGGGTGCGGGCCACGGTGCGCTTCCCCGCGGAAACCGGCCATGGACTTTGCGAACCGCGCATGGTAGAATGAGGGAAATTAGGTGTAAGGAGGTGGGCTGGTGAAACGCGGACTGGATGCCGCTCCAACCAGGGCTTGACCGGATAGACCGGGTTGGAGCGATGGAAATTTCTATCCGATACGCCCTGCATGCAGAAGCCCGGACATTCCATGCAAAGGAGTATTGCGATGAACCATCAAATTGTTGATTTAAACACCTGGAGCAGAGGAGACCTGTTCCAATTCTACATCCGCCGGATGCGGATCGTCATGAGCCTGACCGTCGACGTGGATGTGACGCCCCTGGTGGCTTTTGCCCGGGAGCGGGGTCTGAAATTCTACCCCCTGATGATCTGGGCTGTCTCCCAGGTGGTCAACGCCCACGACGAGTTCAAGTACGGCTGGGACGCGGAGGGAAATCTGATCCGCTGGGACTTCGTCTCCCCCAGCTACGCGGACTTCCACCCGGAGGATGAGAGTTTCACAAAACTGGTCACGCCGTACACGGCGGACTGCCTGGAATTCCACGCCCGTTTCCTGGAAGACCGGGAGCGGTACCGGGACGCGCGGGGCTTCGTGGACCGGCAGATCCCGAACTTTTTCGACGTGTCCTGCCTGCCCTGGGTCCGGTACCGGCATTTCGACGTCCACGTGTTCGACGAGGGGAAGTTCCTGGCCCCCGTGATCACCTGGGGAAAGTACGAGGCGGAGCTGGGGCGGCTGGTGATGCCCCTGACCCTGAACATCCACCACGCCGTGGCGGACGGGTTCCACCTGTCCCGGTTCTTCCGGGAGGTGCAGGAGCTGATCGATTCCCTGGCCTGACAAACGCGTCTAATCCAGCGGAGCGGCAAATCCGATGCGGGTTTGCCGCTCCATCCTTGTCTTTGGGCAGATCAGAGAACGGACCGGAGCTGTACCTGGTGAAAAACTCCCGGAACGGCGTTGCCGGTGTGCCTGTGGTCGAGTTCTACCGCAGGGGTAAGTCCGCGAGGAGGGCGCGCGGCCTGATGGACACGGTTCGCGATTCTGCGGGGTCCCAGAGGGAACAGCCGTAGGTCAAAGACGTGTCCCGTATGGGCAAATTGAGACACAAGGTGTTCAATTACTCAAATACGCAAATGATTCAAGGAGGCCGAGCTATGACGAACATGTTCGAGAAGTATGCTGCCGACCGCCAGACTGAGAAGAAGATAGGGAAGATCGTTTCGGTGGACGCTGCGCTAGCCGAGGACGAAAAGCGCACCACGCTCTCGCTGTCGCTCACAGTGAGCGACAAGAAGGCACTGAAGATGATGGCGGTGGAGCGTGAAACGACGATTGCCGCGATTATCCACGAATGGGTCGCGGAGCATATGCGGGAGGTGGATACGTAGTGGCGAAGAAGAAGGTCAAAACCGACCTTTGGGTAGCTGCCCAGCTTGACGAGTGTAAGATTCAATTCGATGCACAGGGCAGCAATGTGAAAGAAATCGGCGAGGCACTGAAAACTGCCTCGAAGCGTGGGATCGGTAAGGTTGGATACCCGGAATATACGGCTGTGATCGGCGATTTCGTCCTCGTCATCGAGGACAAGGCCGACATGGACAAGCAGATTAAGCTGACGGATTCGGGCATTATCGACGCGAGCATGAAGACTGTGACCGATTATGCTGTGAACGGGGCGGACCTTTACGCGAAGCATATGGCGCAGAACACCCCGTTCAAGAAAGTATGGATGATCCAAACTGAAATTCCTGCTGTATCAGAACTGGGGCACATTGCGGACAAATGGCCGGCAGGAATATGATCTGCCTGCCGTCTGCTGGAGCCCCGGCTGGAGTCCGGCGGGGATGTGGTGTGGAAGGAGTGTTAGGTTTTTCCACCGCGGCGGAGGATTCCTGAACCGGTTCCGGGAGCGGTGTGTGGAGCGGCATGTGGACTGAGTATCCTAAAAGTACAAAGTATCCTGCCCATGTCAGCATTTCATGGCTGACATGGGCAGGATACTTTTCTTGGATGCAAACAGACATGGCGCCAGACTGCCGCACGGTCTCAACACGAAAAGTATCTGGGTATTGACGGATACCCCGATTATCCCACACGACGGCCAGATAGGGAGCGTGCAGTGTCCAAGGAGGTGCCAGCAGGCAGCAGAGGCCTCCGGTTTCCATCATTTGGTGGTCAGAAAACAGTGAATACATATCGGTAGCCTGGCTGCTCGTGGGGCATTTCCCGATACAGCTGAATCCAGTCTGCCCGCAGACAAATTAGATATGAGACCATGTGGCCTATGGGATACATAAGGACCTTACTGGGAGGTAAAATAGAAAACAGCAAATAGTAAGGAGGATAT
>CAJFNE010000127.1 GCA_904393855.1 uncultured Oscillibacter sp.
ATCTCACGCCTCCTTTTCCACGTGGGAGAGGACCTTGTCCCGGTCCGAGAAGCAGGTGACCACGTAGAGCTGCTCGTCTCCGGCGGACGCCAGCGCCTCGCAGGCCTCTGGGATGCTTGGAAGAACTTCAATGTTCTCTGCGGAAATTCCCGTGAAAGAGAACCGCTCCGCCAGGTCGTTGCAGTACAGGCCGGAGAGCACCACCCGCTTCACCTGGGGGACGTTCAGCTGGTCGAAGTCGATGTCCCACAGCCAGCTGGTCTCGCTGGTAAAGTACTTCCGGCTCACCGCGTCCACCACCACCAGCACCGCGCAGTCCTCCCGCTGGGAGGCAATGTAACGCAGGTTCGTGTCGTAGGCGATGGAGTTCTCATGCTTGCTGGTGAGCAGCGTTCCGTGGTGCCCGCCCAGCCGGAAGGTCTGCATCCGGCCGTTCTTCAGCACGTAGCCGCCCACTGCCGCGGCGATGGTCTCCGCCGGGACGCCGGCACAGCGGCAGGCGGCGTAGGCCGCCAGGATGTTGTAGACGTTGTAGATGCTGCGGAAGGCCAGCGGGATCTCCACCGCGCCGTCCAGGGTCAGGTTGCCCGCCTCCAGGTCCAGGGCCGTGGCGGTGTAGTCGGTGGCGGGCTTTCGGTGGTCGCACTTCGTGCAGCGGTAGGCGCCGATGTGGTTGTAGTGGACGTAGTCATACTCCATGGGCGCGTGGCACACCGGGCAGTAGGCCCCGTCGTGGTAGACGCCGGTGGGGACATCCGTGTCGGAGGGGCAGTGGTCCAGGCCGAACCACTTCACTCTCTCGTGCCCCCGGGCAAAGCAGCTGGAGAGGGGGTCATCCGCGTTGAGGATCAGCTCCGTCTCCGGGTGGATGGCAGGCAGGATGGCGTCATAGACCCACTCCGGGTGCCCGTTCCGGGTCAGCTGGTCCCGGTAGAGGTTCGTGATCACGAACTCCGTGGGGTGGAAGTACTGGAAGCTATGGGCGGCGTAGCGCTCGTCGGACTCGATCAGCAGCACGTCCGCCCGGACCCTGCCCCCCAGGGTGGCGTGGGACAGCACCAGGGTGGTGACGCCCTCGATCTGGTTGGAGCCCTCCTCGTTGTAGATCACATGCCTGCCGTCGGCCCGCAGGATGGCGGCGATCATCTCCACGGTGGAGGTCTTGCCGTTGGAGCCCGTCACCGCGATGATCCGCTCCGGCAGCTGCACCCGCCGCAGGATATCCGGGCAGACCTTCAGGGCGAACTGTCCCGGCAGGGAGCTGCCCCGCCCCACCAGCTTGCCCGCAAACCGCACCAGCTTGCAGACCACAATGGCCAAAAACTTCCTCATACCGATTCCTCCCCGGAGACCGCCGTCTCCTGAAAAAATGTCCGGACCGCCTGATTAAAAGGGCCGGGGTTCTGCTTGGCAATGAAATGGTTCCCCGGAATCAGGGCCAGCCGGGCGCCGGGGATGCTCCCGGCGATCAGCCGGGTGTGCTCCTCCAGGATCATGTCCCGGGTCCCCGCGATCACCAGCACCGGCATGGTCAAGTTTCCCAATTCCGCCGGGGAAATATGCGGCTCGTGTACCATGAGCCCCAGCATCTCCGCGTTGGCCCGGGCCTTGGGACTCCGGAACAGGGACGCCATCCGGTAGCCCAGCACAATGGGGATCTGCACGGCGGGCTTCACACCGCCGGGGTCCAGGTTCGCCCCGTTCAGCACCAGCCGCCGCACCCGCTCCGGGTGGCGGAGGGCGAACAGCAATGCGATGTTCCCCCCGTCGCTGAAGCCCAGGAGATTCACCCGCTCCAGTCCCAGCCGGTCCAGGAAAGCCAGCAAATCCTCCGCAAACTGGGAGAGGGTGAAAGGAGCCGTCCCGCGCGGGGAGCGGCCGTGGCCCCGGGTGTCCAGGGCGATCACCCGGAAGTCCCGGGAGAAGTCCTCCATCTGATGGACAAAGTAGGTTCCGTCCTCGCCGTTGCCATGGAGGAGGATGAGGGGCTCGCCGGAGCCCTGGTCTTGGTAATAGAGTTGGACGGGCATGGGGCGGGCACCTCCGGTGGGGCCGTCCGGGTCGGACGGGGGAATGGACTAGGTTGCTAGTCTGGCAATGCACCCCCCATTTTCTTTTCGGTCTTCGGTCTTACCGAAAAGAAAACGGGCCGTGCACGGTCCAAAAGAAAAGAACGCTTGGCGCAGAACCTGCGCATGCGCGCAGGTTTGCTTAATACGAGGGTCTTCCGAATATATGCCGACGAAGACAAGAGAGTCTTCTGCCGGCTCGCGCCGGACTTGGGCATTCGCTCCGCTCTGCCCCCGCGTGTGCCAGTCTGTCGGAAATTTCGGGGTAAGTGTCGAAAGGTCTGTTCTTCGAAATTCGCTTGCGCTTTGCTTGGTGGTGGATGGGGGCTGAAAGCGGGCGGATGCCCTCGTCGGCCCGCGTCATCCGCCGATAACCGCCAGGGCAGCGCCAGCGGAAAGAGGATGGCAGGGTATCCGGGACCTCCCTGGAGGTTTCCGCCAGTCTCCTACCCGCGGGCAGGGGGTCTTTCAACTGCCCAAGGTTCGCCGTGTGCCGGTAGGAGACTGCCCGGGCTTTGTCAGCACACATTCAGGACAGCCCCCGTACTTAAGCCAACTTGCACGCACGTGTAAGTTCGGCGCCTGGCGTTCTTTTCTTTTGGACCGGGCGCTGCGCAGCCGTTGGCGGCTTTGCCGCTTACGGATGCGGCGTACCCCTTGCGGGTGCGGCCCGTTTGTCTCCGCGGCCCGTTTGTCTCCGGCCTAAGTGCCGCCGCTCATGCGGCGGTTGGCCTACGACACGCGCCTGCGGGCGCAGTCTTTTTGTCAAGATCGAAAAGAAAATGGGGGGTGGAATCCCGCGGCGATCGCCGCATGCCCCGTCCCATCGGACGGCCTCCTTCACCGCTCTAAATAGATCATCAACGCCGCAATATCCGCCGGGCTGACGCCCGAGATCCGCGCCGCCTGCCCCAGGTCCAGGGGCCGGACCGCATTCAGCTTCTCCCGGGCCTCCAGCCGCAGGCCCTGAATGGATTGATAGTCCAAATCCTGCGGCAGCTTGTGCCGCTCCATCTTCCGCAGATCCTCCACCTGCTTGCGCTGGCGCTGGATATAGCCCTCGTATTTCACGCTGATCTCCACCTGCTCCGCCACGTCGGCGGGCAGGTCCGGCCGGTCCGGGTCAAAGGGCGCCAGCTCCCCGTAGTGGATCTGGGGCCGCCGGAGCAGCGCGATCAGGGAGCAGCCGTCCGGGGCATCGGAGGTGCCCCGCTCCGTCAAAAACGCGGTCAGGGCGGGAGAGGGCGCCACGCCCGTGTGGGTCAGCCGGGTAATCTCCCGCTCCACGGCCTCATATTTCTCCTCCACCTGACAGAGCCGTTCCCCGCTCACCAGGCCGATGTCATAGCCCCGCCGGGTCAGGCGCTGGTCAGCGTTGTCCTGGCGGAGGAGCAGGCGGTACTCGCTGCGGGAGGTCATGATGCGATAGGGCTCGTCGGTGCCCTTGGTCACCAAGTCGTCGATCAGCGTCCCGATGTAGGACTCGCTGCGGGAGAGGAGGAACGGCTCCTGCCCCCGGAGCTTCCGCACGGCGTTGACACCCGCCGCAAAGCCCTGGACGGCGGCCTCCTCGTAGCCGGAGGAACCGTTGAACTGTCCCGCACCGTAGAGTCCCGGCACCGCCTTGACCTCCAGGGTGGGCCGCAGGGCCAGAGGGTCGATGCAGTCGTACTCGATGGCGTAGGCGGGGCGGGTCATCACCGCGTGCCGCAGCCCCGGGACGCTGTGGAGCATCTGGACCTGCACCTCCTCCGGCAGGGAGGAGGAGAAGCCCTGGATGTACAGCTCCTCGGTATCCAGTCCCATGGGCTCCACGAACAGCTGGTGCCGGAGCTTGTCCGGAAAGCGGACGATCTTCGTCTCAAAGGACGGGCAGTACCGGGGGCCCACGCCCTCGATCAGCCCGGAGTACATGGGGGCCCGGTCCAGGTTTTCCCGGACGATCCGGTGGGTCTCCTCCGTGGTCCAGGTCAGCCAGCACACTGCCTGATTCTCCGGCGGCCGCGCCGTGGCATAGGAGAAGGGCACCGGCAGGGCGTCCCCCAGCTGGACCTCCATCTCATCAAAATCCACCGTCCGGGCATTCACCCGGGGCGGGGTGCCGGTCTTGAACCGGCGCAGGGGCAGCCCCAGCTGCCGGAGGGAGTCCGTCAGCCGGGCGGCGGCGTGCATGCCGTCGGGTCCGGAGTCCTCCACCCACTCGCCCACAATAGTCCGGCCCGTCAGGTACGTGCCGGTGGCCAGGATCACCGCCCGGACCCGGAACACCGCGCCGGTGGCCAGTACCACGGCGCTGACCGCGCCGTGCTCCGTGCGGACCTCCACCACCTCCCCCTGGCGGACGGTGAGATGCTCCTGCCGCTCCAGGGTGCGCTTCATGTACGCCTGGTACTTCCGCCGGTCCGCCTGGGCCCGGAGGGACCAGACGGCGGGACCCTTGCTGCGGTTCAGCAGGCGGTACTGGATGCAGCACGCGTCCGCCGCCCGGGCCATCTCGCCCCCCAGGGCATCCAGCTCCCGGACCAGGTGGCCCTTGCCGGTTCCGCCGATGGCGGGATTGCAGGGCATGTTGCCCACGGCATCCAGGTTGATGGTGAAGACGATGGTCTCCATCCCCAGCCGGGCGGCGGCCAGGGCCGCCTCGATGCCCGCGTGGCCCGCACCGATGACGGCAATATCAAATTGTCCGGCGTCAAATTCGGTCATGAGGGGAGAAATCCTTTCATCGGTGTGCCTTGGGGTCGTCCGTGCGGTCCATCAGCCAGTCCACGGACACGTCATAGAAGTCCGCGATGTTCCGCAACGCGTCAAACCGGGGCTTCGCCCCCAGCTCCAGGTCCTGGTAGCCCCGGGCGGACATCCCCACTTCCTTGGCCACCTGTGCCTGGGTCAAATGCCTCTCCCGCCGGAGCTGGCGAATTTTTTCGATAAACATGGAAACAACCTCCTTGACACACAGATAACTATGCGCTATACTGATTATACACACATATAGATGTGCATAGAGAGGAGTGTTTGGAATGCAGGAGATTCCCGAAGTCGTGGAACTGCTGTATCACGCTTGGGTCCCCGCTCCGGACCCGCGGCAGTGGCCGGAGGAACTGGAGCGGGACCCGGTCCGGGGATACGGGCTGTTCTGCTTCTACCAGGGCCTCTCCCTGGCCCTGCAGCTGGGGGAGGCGTGCCGCCCGGATTAGCCCTGGTGCAGCGTCACCACAGCCACCTCCGGCCGGTTGAACAGCCGGAAAGAGGGGCCGGAGTTGCCCAGCCCCCGGGTGGCGAACAGGGTGGAGCCGTTTTCCTCATACAGCCCCGCCGTATAGGAGGGGAACAAGGTCCGGTCCGTGGACAGCAGTCCGTCCGTGAAAGGCAGGCGGATGATCCCCCCGTGGCCGTGGCCGGAGATCACCAGGTCCGCCCCCAGCAAACTGTACTGCCCCGCGAAGTGGTCGTTGCGGTGGGCCAGCAGCATCCAGAAAGGGTCGCCGCAGGCGGCATAAAGCTCCGCGGCCAGCTGCTCCGGCGTCTTCTGGTCGGCGTAGCCGTTGGGGTCGTCGATGCCCGCCAGAACGGCGGTGTCCCCGTTCCGCTCCAGGGTGACGAACTGGTTGGACAGCACGGAGACCCCGTGGGCCTCCAGCTCTTTTTTCAGCGCCGGGACGCCGCCGATGGCCCACTCGTGGTTGCCGGTGACGTAATAGGTAGGGGCGATGGCGGACAGACCCTCCGCCACCTCCGCCGGGTATCCGGCCACGGGGCCCCGGTACTTGTCCTCCAGGTCCCCCAGATAGAAGATATAATCCGGCTCCTCCGCCGCCACCGCGGCAAAGAGGTCGGCGTTGCCCTCGCCGAACCGGGCGCCGTGCAGGTCGCTGAGGACCACGATCCGGCAGCCGTCAAAGCCGGCGGGCAGGTCCGTGAAAGCGGGGTCAAACCGCGTCACCTGCAAGGTGGTGTTGTCCCACCAGCCGTAGACCGCGGATAGGAGCACGAGAGGCAGTAAAATCCAAACGCCCCGCCGCCGGGGGCGCCTTTTTCTGGGATGCTCCGCCAAAGATCAGGCCTCCTCGCTGGAATGGAAATCCGGGCCGGGGCCGAAGCCCCGGAACTCCGCCCGCCGCACAGGGTTTCCCGCCGCGGTACGGAACATAGCTTTTTTATTATACCATACGTGCAGACCTGTTGCGAGAGAAAAAATGCACAAAGCCGTCGAGAGATTTCCCTGGGAAGCGCGCGGCGGCACAGAACGCCCGGCTTTTTGCGGAAACTTTCACAAAGTTTTTTCACAATTTTCATACCGCTTTATGGAAAACGCAAAAAATCAATTTCTTTGCGCAAAAGAAGGAAACCGTTACTTGAAAAAAACAACCCTTATGCTAAAATAAGGACGTCGAGAAAACGCACAAAACCAACGCAAGGAGAGGAAGTCATGGAAAATCTGTTCTGGATAGGATTCGTCGGCGCGCTGGTCGCGGGCCTGTTCGCCTGGATGCAGGCCAAGCGAGTCCTGAGCTACTCCGAGGGCACGGAGAAAATGCAGAAAATTGCCGCGTCGATCCGAGCCGGCGCCAACGCTTACTTAAAGCAGCAGTACACCACCGTGTTCAAGGTGTTCCTAGTGGTGTTCATTATCCTGCTGGTGATTGCCTTTGGCTCCGGCGGAGCGATGCTCTCCCAGTTTACCCCCTTCGCATTCCTCACCGGCGGCATCTGGTCCATGCTGGCCGGCTTCATCGGCATGAAGATCGCCACCAACGCCAACGCCCGGACCGCGCAGGCCGCCTCCGAGAGTCTGAACAAGGGTCTGCGGGTGGCTTTCTCCTCCGGCTCCGTCATGGGCTTCACCGTGGTGGGCCTGGGCATGCTGGACATCACCATCTGGTTCTTCCTGCTGCGCTATGCCTTCGGCGTGGAGGATCCCGTGGCCCTGGGCAACATCATGGTCATGAACGGCATGGGCGCCTCCTTCATGGCGCTGTTCGCCCGGGTGGGCGGCGGCATCTACACGAAAGCCGCCGACGTGGGCGCGGACCTGGTGGGCAAGGTGGAGGCCGGTATCCCCGAGGACGATCCCCGGAACCCCGCCACCATCGCCGACAACGTGGGCGACAACGTGGGCGACGTGGCCGGCATGGGCGCGGACCTGTATGAGAGCTATGTGGGCTCCATCCTGGCCACTTTCGCCCTGGGCGCCGTGGGCGGCTACGGCTGGGGCGGATTGCTGCTGCCGGTGGCCCTGGCGGTGTGCGGCATCCTCTGCTCCATCATCGGCTCCTTCCTGGTGAAGACCGAGGAGAACGCCACCCAGCAGTCCCTGCTGCGCTCCCTGCGGACCGGCACCTACACCGCCGCCGTCCTCTCCGCCATCCTGGCGGCTCCCCTGACCTACTTCATCCTGGACGGCCACATGGGTGTCTACGTGGCCATCCTCTGCGGCCTGATCGGCGGCTGCGCCATTGGCTACTTCACGGAGTACTACACCTCCGACACCTATAAGCCTACCCAGGAGCTGGCGGCCGCCTCCGAGACCGGCTCCGCCACCATCATCATCGGCGGCATCTCCTTAGGGCTCAAGTCCACCCTGACCTCCATCCTGATCGTGGCGGCCGCGGTGCTGATCAGCTATTTCGCCTCCGGCGGCACCATGAACATCGTGGATGCCTCCGGTGCCTTCACCATGGAGTTCAACCAGGGTCTGTACGGCATCGGCATCGCCGGTGTGGGCATGCTGTCCACCCTGGGCATCACCCTGGCCACGGACGCCTACGGCCCCGTGGCGGATAACGCCGGCGGCATCGCCGAGATGAGCGGCCTGCCGGAGGAGGTCCGGGAGCGCACCGACGCGCTGGACTCCCTGGGCAACACCACCGCCGCCACCGGCAAGGGCTTCGCCATCGGCTCCGCTTCCCTGACGGCCCTGGCCCTGCTGGTGAGCTACGTGAACATCGTCCAGGAGAACACCACCGAGACGCTGAACTTCACCCTGACCAGCCCCACGGTGCTGGTGGGCATGTTCATCGGCGCCATGCTGACCTTCGTCTTCTCCGC
>CAJFNE010000128.1 GCA_904393855.1 uncultured Oscillibacter sp.
GTCACGCTCTCGCCGATGGAGAGCCGTCCGTCCACGATGGTGCAGAGCACGTCTACGCCGGCCTCCGTGTTACCGGTGGTGTGGCGGTCGTTGAAGTCATAGGTATAGAGATAGATGCCGCCGGTGGAGACCCGGGCCTTGTTGACGCCGGTGATCCGGCGGACATACTCCGTGCCGTCGGCGCTGGTGTAGCCCAGATCCGCGCTGACCGTCACCTGAGGCCGGCCTAGGATGGCGGTGCCGTCGGCTCGGAAGCCGATGGCGTAGTAGCCGGCGTCACTGCTGCGCAGCTCCCCCTCCGACACCACGATGCCGATGGGCAGGCCGTTGCCGGTGTTGAAGAAGTCGCCGTTGATGCCGGCCACCACCCGGTAGCCCTGGGACTCCAGCTCCCGGGCGGCGGTGGTCACCGTGCTTCGATTGGTCAGCACATCGCCGCTGGTGACGATGGGCGTCACGTCGCTGTTGGGATAGAATGTAATCAAGTTCTCCGTCCGCTGGTCGGAGTAGGCGGTACTCCAGAACACATTGGTGGAGAGCTGCGTGTCATAGTGCAGCAGCGTGTCCTTGCTGGTCAGGTCCTCCCCCAGCGCGTCCGAGGCGCTGGCAGGCAGGGCCAGGGTGCACAGCAGCGCCAGGGCCAGCAGAGCTGACAGGGGTTTGCGAAGCAGTTGTCTCATAGGGGGCCTCCATATGTCCGGTTTCCACAGGTTGGTATACATAACGTATTCAAGCATACCACACTTCGCCGGGAAAGTAAACGGCAAATTCGTAACATTTTATGGGAGATTGCAGGCGGCCGCATCCCGGAGGGCCAGGCAGGGAGCCGGACCGCCGCGGAGCGAAAAAATGTGAGGAGCG
Organism: uncultured Oscillibacter sp.; assembly: GCA_904393855.1. Classification (GTDB taxonomy): domain Bacteria; phylum Bacillota; class Clostridia; order Oscillospirales; family Oscillospiraceae; genus Oscillibacter. Next base: position 862 of record CAJFNE010000128.1, read on the forward strand.
GTCAGCTCCTCACATTTTTATGGAATGTTTGCGGGGGATTCTCAGGCACTCAGCACTTCTCCACGATGACGGTGGTGGCCATGCCGCCGCCGATGCACAGGGTCGCCAGACCCTTCTTGGCGTCGTCCCGCTTGAGCATCTCGTGGATCAGGGTGACCACGATCCGGGCGCCGGAGCAGCCGATGGGGTGACCCAGGGCGATGGCGCCGCCGTTGACGTTGACCTTGCTCAGGTCAAAGTCCAGCTCCCGGGCGATGGCCACGCACTGGGCGGCGAACGCCTCGTTGGCCTCCACCAGGTCGATGTCCTTCATGGTCAGGCCGATCTTATCCAGAGCCTGCCGGCAGGCGGGCACGGGGCCCACGCCCATGATCTTGGGATCCACGCCGCCCTGGCCCCAGCTGATTAGCTTCACCATGGGCTTGAGGCCGTACTTCTCCACAGCCTCGCCGGAGGCCAGAATCAGCGCGGCGGCGCCGTCGTTCAGGCCGGAGGCGTTGGCGGCGGTGACCCGCTGCACGTGCTTGCGGGCGTCGGCCTCATGGATCTTGGTGGGCTCAAAGGTGTGGACAATGGCGTCCTCAGTGCCCTCGGGACCCACGGGGAAAGCGCCCCGCAGCTTGGCGATGCTCTCCTTGGTGGTGCCGGGCTTGGGATACTCGTCCACCTTGAACTCCACGGTCTCTTTCTTGACCTTCACGGGCACGGGAACGATCTCGTCGGCGAAGCGGCCGGACTCAATGGCGGCCACGGCCTTCTGCTGAGAGGAGGCGGCGAACTCGTCCATCTCCTCCCGGGTGACGCCCCACACGTCGCACACGTTCTCGGCGGTGGTGCCCATGTGATAGTTGTTATAGGCGTCCCACAGGCCGTCCTTGATCATGGTGTCCACGACCTTCTTGTCGCTCATCCGGGCGCCCCAGCGCATGTCGGGCAGCGCAAAGGGGGACTGGGACATGCTCTCGGTGCCGCCGCAGAGGACGATCTCCGCGTCGCCGGTCAGGATGGAGCGGGCACCCTCGATCAGGGTCTTCATACCGGAGCCGCAGACCATGTTCACGGTGTAGGCGGGCACTTTGTAGGGCACGCCGGCGCCGACGGCCACCTGACGGGCCACGTTCTGACCCAGGCCGGCGGAGAGCACGTTGCCGAACATGACCTCGTCGATATTCTCGGGGTTCACGCCGGAGCGCTTCAGGACCTCTTTGACAACGATGGTGCCCATTTCAACGGCGGAAGTGTTCTTCAGCGCGCCGCCGAAAGAACCAATGGCGGTTCTGCAGCAGTTGACGATATAAAGATCTTTCATAACATTCGGCCTCCAATTTCATTTTGATGTTGCGGGCGGCAGGGCCGTCCCGATGCGAGGAATGCTGGTCTGCCGGTTCTGCCGTCCCCGACAGACAGGGACTAGGGGCTTGAAACCTTACAGCCCGATTATAGTGGATTTTCCCGGCCCCGTCAATGAAAATCTAAAGGTTCACATACTTTTTGTTAAATGTTTGACAAATGGACGGGCTGTTTTTGTGATATTGACGAAAATTTCACAAAGAAGACTGCTCACGCCGCCGCCCCCTGCTGCCGGGCCTGCCGGAGCGCGTCGTAAAACGCGGCGGTGTCCAGGGTCTCATAGGCCGGCGTGACAGTGACGGCGGCGCTCTGAGCGGCGGTCTCCAGCTGGTGGTCGAAGCAGTCATCCAGCAGGGCGGCGGTGTCCAGGGGCAGCCGCCGGAGGATGGAGAACCCCTCCTCCGACTCCAGGATGCCGGAGATCTGCCCCTCCTCCAGGGCCTCCGCCGCCTCCCACAGGGTCTCGTCCAGGCTGACGTCCCCGGGCAGCAGGGTCCGGGGGCCGGCGGTGTCGCCGCCGGCGGCCGCCAATTCCGAGAAAGTGGCCGCCTGATCCGTCGCGCTGTTGAGCTGGGAGAACAGCGCCGCCGCGCTCTGCCGGGCGCTCTCCCGGTCCTCGCCGGCGGGTACCAGGATGCGGTTCAGGGTGATGGCCCCCAGCTCCCGGCCGTAGGCCGCCAGGTCCTCCTCCGTGGGGGCCAGGGCGCTGTCTGCCGTGTGGGCGAGCTCATAGAGCGCTGCGTACAGCCGCCCCACCTCCGCCAGCTCCGCCGTCTGTTCCGCAGACAGCCCCAGCTCCGGCAGGACGGATGCCCCCGCGCCGTCCGAACTCTCCGCCGGCGTGATGTCGTAGGTCTCCGCCCAGTTCTCCACGGTGGCGTACAGGGCTGTGTCCGCCAGGGCCTGCTCCTTGGCGCTGTCCGCCAGGGTACTGCCGCCGGAGAGGGCCGCGTCCCAGTCCAGGGACAGCTCCGCCGCCTCGTACCGCTCCGCGATCTGGTCGCAGGTATACGCCAGCCAGTAGAGGTACCGCCAGGCGGGGATTTCCCGGCCGTCGATGGTCAGCAGCACGGAGGTCTCCTCCAGGCCCGACGCGGTCTCCAAAAGCGACGGCTGGCCCTCACCGTCCCCGTCCCCGCCGCCGCAGGCGGTGAGGCACAGGCACAGCGAAAGAGCCAGCGCGATGGTGTGTCTTTTCATGGTCCCACTCCTCCCCCAGGTTGTCCCTCCATGTATATGCGGGGGCGGGAGTGGGTATGACGGGGAATCAGGAAGCGGGTGGGGACGGCTCCAGGGCCAGGCGCAGGTCCTCCACCAGGGCCCGGGCGGCCTCCAGCACGTCGGCGCCGGGGGCCAGCTTCAGGATCAGCGCCGGCACCTCTCCGGCGGCAATGGTCAGGCGGCCCTTGTACTTGCGCAGGCCGCACACGGCCACCAGGGCCTCCGGATGGAAGATCCCCAGGGTGAGCTTCAGCACGTCCTTCTTCTGGGAGATGTCGGAGACCCCGGCCTTGGCGGCAGCCGCCCGCAGCAGGGCCACATCCAGCAGGGCCAGCACGGATTTCGGCGCGTCGCCGTAGCGGTCCAGCATCTCGTCCAGGAGATCGGAGGCGTCCTCGTCGGTGCGGATGGCGGCGATCCGCCGGTACAGGTCCATCCGCTGCTCCGCCGAGGGTACATAGCGGTCGGGAATGTGGGCGTTCACCGTCAGGTCGGCGGAGCACTCCGCCTCGATCTGCTTCTCCTGGCCGGTCTCCTCCAGCACCGCTTCCTCCAGCAGCTTCAGGTACAGATCGTAGCCCACGGTCATGAGGTAGCCGGACTGCTCCGGCCCCAGCAGGTTGCCGGCGCCCCGGATCTCCAGGTCCCGCATGGCCACCTTGAAGCCGGAGCCGAACTCCACGTACTCCCGGATGGCCGCCAGCCGCTTGGCGGCGTTCTCCTGGAGGACCTTGCCCCGGCGGTAGGTGAGATAGGCGTAAGCCCGGCGGGCGCTGCGGCCGATGCGGCCCCGGATCTGGTGGAGTTGTGCCAGTCCCAGCCGGTCCGCGTCCTCAATGATCAGGGTGTTCACGTTGGGGATATCGATGCCGGTTTCGATGATGGTGGTGCACACCAGGATGTCGGCCTCCCCGTCCACCATGGCCTGCATGACGGCGGAGAGCTCCTTCTCCCCCATTTTGCCGTGGCCGGTCACCACCCGGACCTCCGGGCCCAGCAGCTTCTGGATGCGGGCGGCGGTGAGATCGATGCTCTCCACCCGGTTGTGGAGGTAGTAGACCTGCCCGCCCCGGGCCAGCTCCCGGCGCATGGCGTCCTCCAGGATGGCCCAGTCGTGCTCCAGCACGTAGGTCTGCACCGGCTGGCGGTCGGCGGGGGGCTCCTCAATGGTGCTCATGTCCCGCAGGCCCGAGAGGGCCATGTTCAGTGTCCGGGGGATCGGGGTGGCGGACAATGTCAGCACGTCCACCTGGCGGCTCATCTCCTTGAGCCGCTCCTTGTGGGTGACGCCGAAGCGCTGCTCCTCGTCGATGATCAAAAGCCCCAGGTCCTTGAATTCCACGTTCTTCTGCAGCAGCTTGTGGGTGCCGATCAAAAGATCCACGGCGCCGGTGCGGGCGGCCTCCAGAATCCGTTTCTGCTCCTTGGGGGAGGTGAACCGGGAGAGGACCTCGATCTTCACCGGGAAGTCCTGGAACCGCCCGCAGGCGGTGGCGTAGTGCTGCTGGGCCAGCACGGTGGTGGGCACCAGGATGGCGGCCTGCTTGCCGTCCAGCACGCATTTCATGACGGCCCGCAGGGCCACCTCCGTCTTGCCGTAGCCCACGTCGCCGCACAGCAGCCGATCCATGGGCCGGGGCTTCTCCATGTCCGCCTTGATCTCCGCGATGGCCCGCAGCTGGTCGTCTGTCTCCGCGTAGGGGAAGGACTCCTCGAACTCCCGCTGCCAGGGGGAGTCCGGGGAGAAGGCGAAGCCGGGGCGGCGCTGCCGCTCCGCGTACAGCTGGGTGAGTCCCTTGGCCAGATCGCGGGCCGCCTTCTTGGCCCGGCTCTTCTGCTTGGCCCACTCAGTGCCGCCCAGCTTGTTGAGCTTCGTCCGCTCCTGCTCCTCCCCGCCGCCGATGTACTTGCTGACCAGGTCCAGCTGGGTGACGGGGA